>JAZFYK010000001.1:0-2004 GCA_036443505.1 Gammaproteobacteria bacterium
CGCGCCGCAGTGCGGGCACTCCCGCGAGATGGTCTCGGGCTGCTCGAAGCTGTTGTCCTGATGGATGTAGATCGACACAGGATTATCCTTTCCTCCGAGTGTAACTACTTCAGAAGCCTCGCGAAACCGTCGAGCGTTGAGGTCAGGTGAGCGTTGAGGCCAGGCGAGCGTGATAGATCATGCCGATCCGAAGCCACTGGCAGAAGCGTTTAACAAGAGCGCTGTGGGTAAGGCGCAGGGGAGGTATGACTATCGCGTTCGCCCGGCCGCCCTAATGGCGAGTCAGGCGGCGAGGCCTTTGTAGCGAATACGATGAGGCTGATCGGCGTCGTGGCCCTTGCGGCGTTTGAGATCCTCGGCATAGTCTGCGTAGTTGCCCTGGAAATACAGCACCTCGCTGTCGCCCTCGAAGGCGAGGATGTGTGTCGCGATCCGGTCCAGGAACCAGCGGTCGTGCGAGATGACGACGACGCAGCCGGGGAAAGTCAGAAGCGCGCCTTCCAGTGCGCGTAGTGTCTCCACGTCCAGATCGTTCGTCGGTTCATCCAGGAGCAGGACATTGCCGCCCTCACACAGGACCTTCGCGAGATGGACCCGGTTACGCTCACCACCCGACAACAGCCCGACTTTTTTCTGCTGCTCCGGTCCACGGAAGTTGAAGCGGCCGACATACGCCCTGGACTGAGTCTCGTAAGCCCCGATGGTCAGGATATCCTGGCCATGCGAGATCTCCTCCCAGACGGTCTTGTCGTCGTCGAGCGTGTCCCGAGACTGGTCGACATAGGCCAACTGGACCGTGTCGCCGATGCGGATCGTCCCCTCGTCGACGGGTTCCTGGCCGGTCAGCATGCGAAACAACGTGGTCTTGCCGGCTCCGTTGGGACCGATCACGCCGACGATGCCGCCCGGCGGGAGGTTGAATGACAGCTCCTGGAACAGCAGTCTTTCACCGAAAGACTTGCTGACCCCCGTCGCTTCGATCACGAAATCGCCGAGCCGCGGCCCCGGAGGAATATAGATCTCGTTGGTTTCACTGCGCGTCTGAAACTCCTTGGAGGTCAGTTCCTCGAAGCGCTGTATGCGTGCCTTCGCCTTGGCCTGGCGAGCCTTCGGGTTGGAGCGTACCCATTCGAGCTCCGCCTTGATCGTCTTGTGATGAGCCGCTTCCCGTTTTTCCTCGATTTTCAGCCGCTGGTCTTTTTGCTCGAGCCAGGAGGAGTAGTTTCCCTCCCAGGGTATTCCATAGCCGCGATCGAGCTCGAGGATCCAACCGGCCACATTGTCCAGGAAGTAGCGATCGTGGGTGACCGCCATGACCGTCCCCGGGTACTCCGCCAGGAATCGCTCAAGCCACGCGACGGATTCGGCGTCGAGGTGATTCGTCGGTTCATCCAGAAGCAGCATGTCGGGCGCTGCGAGCAGCAGGCGGCACAATGCCACGCGCCGGCGTTCGCCGCCCGAGAGCGTGCCGACATCGGCGTCCCAGGGAGGAAGTCGCAGGGCGTCGGCGGCGATCTCCAGTTTACGCTCCAGCTCCCAGCCGCCCGCGGCGTCGATCGCATCCTGCAGCTTGCCCTGCTCGGCCAGGAGATTGGTCATCTCCTCGTCTTCCAGCGGCTCGGCGAAACGATCGCTGATCGCGTTGAAGCGCTCCAATAACCCGGCGAGCTCGCTGATGCCTTCCTCGACATTGCCGCGGACGTCCTTGTCGCTGTCGAGTTGCGGTTCCTGGGGCAGGAAGCCGATCCGGATGCCGGGTTGCGGGCGTGCCTCGCCGTCGAACTCGAGCTCGACGCCTGCCATAATTCGTAACAGCGTCGACTTGCCGGCGCCATTCAGTCCGAGTACACCAATTTTGGCGCCGGGGAAGAAGCTCAGGCTGATGTCGCGCAAGATGTGCCGTTTGGGAGGCACCAATTTGGAGAGTCGGTTCGTGGTATAGATGTACTGCGCCATGGCGCTGGGGATCCGTTCTCGAGGAGGCGCGATTATCAGGGAAGGCGC
>JAZFYK010000002.1:0-3944 GCA_036443505.1 Gammaproteobacteria bacterium
CTCATCGGGCGATACGAATACGGTCTCAAATACCGCCTATACGAGATCGTGACCGATGTGGTCAACAATGCGAGCCTGGACGCCGATGCGCGACCCAGTTTCGTGCACGACGTCGACGATGTTCGTACGCTCGCACCGCTGATGCCGGGCAAGATGCTCAATGCGGCCGTTAACTTCTACAGCCACGTCGATGAAGCCAATACCCCCGAGGAGCAGAGGGCGGCCGCAGAGCGCCGACGTGCAACGCGGGGCATACCGTACCTCTTCATCAAGCCCACCGAGGGCGCCATTATTGGCCAGGGCGATGCCGTCGTCATCCCGTACGGGCGGGACCGCATCGACTGGGAAGTGGAACTCTCGATCGTAATCGGCCGCACCGCCAAGTATGTCTCCGCCACCGACGCATCGGACTACATCTTTGGCTACATGGTGAGCATCGACATCTCCGATCGTGGCGGGCGTCCGCCGGATTCTCGGCCGGGATCCGACTGGTTCGTGGGCAAGGGCCATGACACCTTTGCGCCGCTTGGCCCCTGGATCGTGCCGAAGGAGTTCTATGGCGACCCGATGGTGCGCCTGAGCCAGCGGCTGGAGGTCGATGGTGACGTGATGCAGGAGGCAGGTCCCGGCGACATGATTCACTCGATCTACGAGCTCATCGAGTATGGCTCCTCGATCATCACGCTGTACCCGGGTGACGTTATCAACAACGGAACCTCGGGCGGCACGGGCGCTGGGACTGCGGTCCGCGGCGCACAGCGATTCCTGCAGCCGGGCGAGACGATCGTCGCCAGTATCGAAGGGATCGGCACGTTGACGCTGCCCGTCGAGAGCGAGCCGGCACCCCGGGAGCGTACCGGCTCCTACCTGCCCGCGGTCAGTAGTTACCGGCCGTAGCCCTCATTGATGTACCGGCCGGTGAGCCTCACGGCCGCCGGCCGGTCGGCGACCCGGTGGCTCGGGTAGGGTAGAATCGGCCGATCGCATCAGCTCGCGCTAAGAGGGGGACTACGATGAGACACCTCGCCGGCCTCGGGTTTTTTCTTCTGCCCGTTCTAGGACTCGCTCATCACTCGACCGCGTATTTCTCAGACGAGATTCGCGAGCTCGAAGGTGTCCTTACCGAGGTCCAGTGGAGAAATCCGCACATCGCGCTGACGATCGACGTGACCAATGCTCAGGGCGAAGTCGAGGCATGGCGGCTGGAAGCGAACTCCATCTACAACCTGTTGCGCAGCGGCGTTACGGAGGATGACTTTCGGATCGGTGATCGGTTAGAGGTCACAGGGCGAATGTCGAAGCGTCAAGAGCGGGTCCTACTGACGAACGCCGTGATAACTTCGAGCGGTGAATCGCTGATTGTCTGGAATAACCGTGGCGATGCGGATGAACCCGAGTTACCGGACACGGTGGCTGAGAACAAAGGGATTTTTAGGGTCTGGAGCGTACCGCGGCCGAGTGGCCGATCACTGCACTATCCGTTTTCCAAAGTCGCGATTGCCGCGAGAGAATCCTGGGACATGCTGGACAACTTCGCGATTCGTTGTGAGCCGGAAGGCATGCCCCGGATCATGGTTAACCCGCATCCGTTCGAGTTCACGGATCACGGTGACGAGATTTCGCTGCGAACGGAACTCTATGACATCGTTCGAACGATCCACATGGACGGTTCAGCGCCCGGCCCGGCTCAGCCTCTCTCTCACCTGGGATACTCCGTGGGAGTTTGGGACGGTGACGCGTTGGTCGTCACGAGTACGCATATCAATTGGCCGTATTTCGACAACATCGGTACACCCCAAAGTGAGGACGTCGAGTTTGTCGAGAGGTATACGCTCAGCCAGGATCAACGTCGCCTGAACTACTTCATCACGATAACGGACCCAGGCACATTTACTGAACCGGCGACGATCGACGGTCACTGGCTGGCGCTCGGCGAGACCCTCCCCGTCTACGACTGTCAGCCCTACGGCACCACCGGGCTACCCGTCGAGTAGATATAGACGGCTCCGGATTCTGCCGCCGAGTCATCGGCCTGGTTACCGTTGATACCAGTGGCTCCACTGGATTCTCGTGGCGCGCCGGCCGCCAGGTCGGTGCCGTCGTCGTTCAGGGCCACCGAGGTGCCGAACTCCGCGCGCACGCTTGTCTTCGAGGCTTTGACATAGGCGCGGGGCATCCACGTCGTGCCGGTTCGGCTATAGACATAGGCGGCGCCGGCGTCCTGCGCCGACGTGTCACGCTGGTCGCCGTTGATCCCGCTGGAGCCACCGTTCTCGAAGTGGGCACCCACGGCTAGCGTGTCTCCGTCGAGACTAAGCGCCAGCGCCCAGCCGAAATGTTGATTCACCTGCGTGTTGGTCGGCTTGATAAAGGCCTGCTGCGACCACTCGTCGCCGTGGCGAGCGAACACGTAGGCTGCGCCGATAGCAAGATCTGTTGATTGATCATCGCGACCTTGATCGCCGGGCACGATGCCGACGAGCGCGCTGTCCTCGTCAAAAGCGCCGGCCGCAATCGTGTTACCGTCCGCGCTGACCGCAATCGCAGAGCCGAGCGCATCGCCGCGCTCCGGGTTCGATGCCACGAGGCGGGCCTGTTCGGACCAGTCGGAGCCCGCACGCCCGAAGACGTAGATGGATCCACGATTGGTATCTTCGTTAAAGCCACTGATCGCCAGTATGTCGCCGCTCTCGTCCAAGCCGATCGAGAAACCGAACAAGAGACCCCCGATGAGTGCCTCGGCGGTGGCGCGTCTGGGTTTGAGATAAGCCTGCTGCGACCAGTCCGCACCGTCACGGACATAGGTATAGACAGCGCCGATCTCGGCAGCCGAGTCATCACTCTGATCGCCGTCGATACCGGTGGCCGCACTGTCCTCGCTAATCGCGCTGACCGCCAGCGTGTCGCCGTTACCGTTCAATACCACGTCGTAACCGAACTGATCGCCTTCCTCGACGCGCCCGGTATTGGAGGCCTTGATATAGGCCTGCTGCGACCAGGTATCACCCCGCCGGGTAAACACGTAGGCGGCGCCCGCATTATCCATCGAGTTATCGTCTTGATCGCCGTCGATACCCGTGGCGGCGCTATCCTCGCCCATCGCGCCGACCGCCAGCGTCGCGCCGTCGTGACTCAACGCGACGGAAAACCCAAACCGGTCGCTCGCACCGGTGTTGGATGCCTTGATATAGGCCTGCTGAGACCAGGTATTGCCCGAGCGTGTAAAGATATAGACGGCTCCCGCATTCGGCGCGGAGATATCCGCTTGATCTCCGCCGATGCCGGTGGCGTTACTGTCCTCGAAAATCGCGCCGACCGCTAGCGTATTACCGTCGGCGCTCATTGCGACGGACTCGCCGAACCGCTCGTAGGCGCCCGCGTTTGATGCTTTGAGGTAGGTTACGGACTGTTCGGCGCGGCCGAAGCCGGGCAGATCCGTCAAGATCGCGAGTTCCGCCGCGGTGCCGTCTTGTCCGCTAACGAACGAACACACCGCCATGAGCAACGCGGCGACCAGTGCGAGATAGAGCGGTCGTTTGACGATCATGTCGTCACTCATCAAGGGCTGTGCGGGCTGCCTAAAAACCCCGCTGTCCGATACCGGTGCCGAGACTATTCTTTATCTCTTCGCCGGTATCGGTCATCGAAATTCTGCTCTCATTGGAAAGAAGCATGTCATGCGCGCCGTTGATGGCGCGCGCGCCGAGGATCGTCACCCGGTCGCCGGGCTTCAGCGTGTCCTTGGTCCAGCCCTCGCTGTTGATCAGGCTCGTCGCCGACCCAAGATAGCCGCTCCACCGAACGACCTTCCCGTCACCATCCCTGACCTGAAAAATAATGATGGAGTGGGGATTGATGAATTGCAGTTCGATGACGACACCGTCGAGCGAAACCGGGTTCTCCTCGTCGTAACGCCCGGCGAAGCCATGGTGTGCGAGGACAGT
>JAZFYK010000003.1:0-2529 GCA_036443505.1 Gammaproteobacteria bacterium
CTCCGAAGTGGTAAGCGTCGGCTTGCCAATCCATTGCAGTCATTAGAAGCGCGCCGACGGCCTATTTCCCGATAGCCGATGCGGCCGCTTCGCTTCGTTCGCTTCCTGGGTTTGCAAAACCCTCTTCAAACCGTCCTGACTCATGTACCGCCGGGTCACCTGCTCGATACGTTGCTTCTGGCATATTCGCTGGTCCGGTGGGAGTCTCGCCTAGCGATCAGGCGTCCTTTGTCATAGGCTGCGAAAAGTATCGACGCCGGGAGTAGCCCGTGGTGATCGACATCGACGCGCTTTGCGCCCAGCTCGAGTCAATCCGTTCACGCGCAGCGGAACTGGAAGCCCGTTTTGCCCCCGAGTTGGCCGACGTGCACCCGGAATTCAGCGAGTCTGCCCGCAACCTGATCCACTACGTTGCATTGCGGCAGATCGACGTTCGTGGCTTGCAGGATCAGCTCACGCAACTGGGTTTGTCCTCGTTGGGCCGAGCTGAGCAACACGTCATGGCGTCCGTCCAGAGCGTGATCAACGCGCTGCAGAGCTTGCGCGGCAAGGGGTTGCGCGACTCCACGGATGGAGCCGCGGATTTCGAGGCGAGCGATCAACGGATGGCCCGACACACCGGTGCGCTGCTCGGTCCGCGTCCGGCGGGGCGCGACGTGCACGTCATGGTGACGCTCCCCACCGAGGCTGCGCAGGATTACCAGCTGGTCCGCGACCTGATCGAAACCGGCATGGACACCGCCCGCATCAATTGCTCGCACGACACCGCCGACGAATGGCAGCGGATGATCGTGAACATCGAGCGAGCCCGCATGGACCTCGGCGCCGAATGCAGGATCGTGATGGATCTCGCCGGACCGAAGCTCAGAACCGGTGACCTGGTGCCGGGCCCCCAAGTGCTTGCCATCCGGCCCCGGCGAGACGCCATGGGCCGGATCATCGCGCCGAAGCGACTTCGGTTCTTCGCCGAAGATCAGTTTTGGCCGGGCAGGAAGCTCGCGATCGTGCCAGTGCCGCCGCAATGCATCGAATATGCGCAAGTGGGCGACGAAATTCGGTTCGTGGACACTCGCGGCAGGAAGAGAACGCTCCACGTCGTTGAGACCGAAAGAGGTTTGGTGCTCGAGGCGCACAAGCGAGCTTACATCGCGACGGGGACCAAGCTGCGGCTCCTCAGGAAGAAACAGGGCGAGAAGATCACGTTTCGGGTCGGCGAGCTACCGGCGGTAGAACAACCGATTGTGCTTCACGTGGGCGACTCGTTGATGCTGGAGACAGGCGGCGTCTCGGGCGAGCCAGCACGGTATGACGGCGAGGGGTCCGTAGCGCAGCCTGCGCACGTATCGTGCCATCCGGCCGAGGCGCTTCGCCGTGTCTCGGTCGGCGCGACCGTGCTCCTCAACGACGGCAAGATCGAAGGCGTCGTCGAGTCGACCTCCGCCGACGGCGCGGAGGTTCGGGTCACGCGTGCTAAGCCGTCGGGTAGTCGACTTCGTAGCAACCGAAGCATCAATTTCCCCGACAGCGATCTGCAATACGAAGGGCTCACGGATGCCGACAAGGACAACCTCGCTTTCATCGTTGAGCGCGCCGACGCCGTCGGCGTGTCGTTCGTGAGGAAACCCGAGGATCTGATCGCGCTTCAAGACGAGCTCCGTAACCACCCGGATTGCCGGCTCGGCATCATCCCGAAGATCGAAACCGAGCAAGCATTCAACGAATTGCCGAGGATTCTGCTAGCGGTGATGCGCTGCTATCCGGCCGGGGTGATGATCGCGCGCGGGGATCTGGCAGTGGAATGCGGTTGGGAACGCCTGGCCGAGATCCAGGAAGAGATCCTGTGGCTCTGTGAAGCGGCACAGGTCCCGGTAATTTGGGCGACCCAGGTACTGGAAGGCGAGGCGAAAAAGGGTTTGCCGACGCGGGCCGAGATCACCGACGCAGCGATGTCGCAGCGGGCCGAATGCGTGATGCTCAACAAAGGTCCCCACATCCTTTCGGCGATCAGCATGCTGGACGACATCCTGCGGCGGATGCAGGGCCATCAGCACAAAAAGAGCGCCAAGCTCAGGAAACTCGGCATTGCCGAGAGAATCGAATCGAATAAGAGCCGGTAACTAGCGAGTGTCGGCAATGGGCACGTAGCGACGTTTGGCGGCTTCTAACGGTTTCGTCAGCAACGGTTCGCTTAGCTGACGCTCAATTGGGGGTGAATCGACGTGAACGTCCAGACGCTGAAGGTTAGGGCTGTGCTTGCTCTAGGTTGTGGATCGCCTTCATCAGAGCATGCTCGGCTGAACTTTCCCAAGAGTTGAAACCTGCCCCCGATGGGTAAAGTACACCGCGTGAGCTGTTTACTATGCCGCCTTCGAATCCACGGACGCCCGGGCGCAACCCCGCGACAGAGCTAGCAGCGTCGCCACCTTGGGCTCCGTACCCAAGGACGAGGAACAGTGAGTGCGGTAGGTATTGTCGTACACGTCTTGAATCCTCAGGTGATCGAGCGGACACCGTCACACCAAGCGACGA
>JAZFYK010000004.1:0-2699 GCA_036443505.1 Gammaproteobacteria bacterium
GGGTACTCACCGTGGCCGTAGTTGGCGGGGTTGCCGAATCGGTACAGGAAATCTCCGGCCTCGCTCGCGGCAAGATTGAGACTTTGCTCGGGGTCACCTGCTACGAAAGTCCCATCATGGTCGATGATGTAGATCTCGAAGAGCCGATTGGAGCTGATGGCGACATGCCCGAGCTCCGGGCTGTAGTCCATGCCATTGCTGTGCAGGTAGTCGATCGATGGTACGCCCCAGTTGATGTCGAGCCGCCCGGGATAGTCCGCGATGCTCTCGCCGTCGCCGACGTAATTATTCTTTCCCGGTGAAGCATCCTGGACCAGGTGGTCTTTGAAACGCCACTCCCAGATCACATCGCCGTTCCTGTTGACTTCGACGATGGTATCCATCTGCACATCGTCGAAGCGCTCCGCGCCGTGGGGGTCGGCACCGAGGGCGATGACCTCATCGTGGCTCATATCCCGGTTCGCGATATACAACGTCGTGTACTCCCCGATCGCGGTGTTATAGATCCTGATCCCATCGTGATGCGGGTGATAGTTCTCACGAGGCTCGCTGTACTCCCACAGCACATCGCCGTCCCAATCCACGTGAACGAATTCCGCATCTCTGGTCTCTCCGAAGAGCGTCCCGTCCTCGAGAAGGTACGCGTCCGTCAGCTCCGGCCAGTAGTGGACCACGTCCCCCGACATGTCGATCAGATACACGCCCGCGACACGCGCCGGCTTGACGAAGGTGTAACCGTTAAACGCCTTGTCGGGATCCCAGTAGACGAGTTCTGTCGGGCCGCGAGAGGCTTCATAGGCAAAGACATAGCTCGCTGCGAAGGTCGCGATTCCGGCGATGACTACAACCGAATTCTTCGTCGTTTTTGTCGCTAGATTTCTCATTCGTTTCCCCAGCTCCGGCGATTCTTGATGTTCACCTCGTGTGATTTCCAAGCCAGGCAGCCGGACGCACGACGCAGGCTACGATACGACGGTAGAGACTTCGGCTGCTCGCTTTCTCGGACCTGGCTCGGTCTTCGGCGCCAGTCTGAACCGGTCCTTCATGATCGAGATCAAGGCCCCCATCGCGACGACCGGCACGTTCGTAGTCCGATAGACCAGTCCGTCAGGGAGTTCCCAGATCTTCCTGCTGATGCGGAGTCGCGCGCAGCCGTAACGAGTCGCTGATGCTAACATCGGGGTAGGGATGCTCGTCAGGTAATCGCCTGCGTGCAGGAAGCCGAAATTCTCCGCCCCCGGGCTGATAGCAACGCTGGACTTTGGCGGATCCAGTTTCTGCGCGCCGAAAAACGCGCCAAGCCGGCTTTGTCCAACATAGTCGCCCCGCAGTGTGATCCATGGATAGTTCAAAAGGTCCTCAGCGGCGACATTTCCTTTCTTTAGCAGGGGGTGCTGGTTGCCCGCAATGATCACATGATTGAGATCGGTCAAATGCAGCTTGATCAGCTCAGGATGCGAGGGAAAATCCAAAGAAGAGCAGAACACGTCGATTTTGCCGTTCATCAGAGCGGGCAAAAGCGTATCGATTACACCTGCCATGACGTCCACTTGAAGGTTCGGGAACTGTCGTTGCAGGATAAGGATCGCGGGCGGCAGGAATACTTTGAGCCACACCGGCTCTGCACCGATGCGCAGCGTTCCGCCGGAGCCCGTTTTGATCGCCTCGATCTCTGCAAGCGTGTGTTCCGCGTCCAGTGCCATGAGGCGAACGCGCCGCGCCAGGAGCTCGCCGTACCGAGTCAGTAGAACGCCTTTTGGCGCGCGCTCGAACAACGGTACCCCGAGACGTTCCTCGAGTTGCCGGATACTTCTGGACAGCGCGGGCTGACTGATGTGCAATGCGGCGGCCGCCGCACTGAAGTGCAAGTGGTCTGCAGCAGCGAGAAAATAACGAATTTTTCTGGACTGAATCACGGTCTGTTGCCCTGTCCCTCCCATTCATTCATCCGGGCGCGTTAGGCCGCCGACTCGATCCAGCGCGAGGTACTCGCCGGCGTGATTCTCCAGAAACGCGCGCCATGTCCCATGTCACTCGCTGATTCGAGTGGGAGTTGGAGCTACGGCCTGACTTCGGAGCCATCCGCCTTAGTCAGTGAGCCCCAGCTGACCGAGTTAGAGCCGTCACGAGAGCGGCCGCCCGACACGATCAACTCCATCCCCGGTTTGATCGTGTCTTCGGACCATCCCCGGCGGATCAGGACGTTGCGACTGCTGCCCTCGGCCATCCACTCTTCCACATCGCCGTTCTCACGTGTTACGTCTAGATAGATGCGCGCGTGGGGATTCGCGAACCAGAACTCGGTTACTACGCCTTCGATGCGCGTCGTCTCGTCTTCCAGAAAGAAGGCAGCGCGATTGTGATGCCCATATACTGCCGCCCCGAAGCCAACGGCTCCGATGGCCACAAGAGCGGTGACGATTTCCTTTTTCATCGGTAATACCTCGAATTATCAAATCCCATACTAGCGCGCCCCGGTTCGCGGGCGGAGGATGCAGTCGAAATCGAGCAGCTCCTGGTCATACGGGTTCCAGGTTTTCTCGATGTGCCATGGCTCGTTAAACATGACGGGGTCTGTCCACTCAATCTCCAGATGGAGCTGGCCGCGTTCGGTCAGCGAGTAGCGCTCCATGACAGTCGACTCTTCACTGGTCCAGAAAGACCCGAACCCCCGCGACAAGCCCGTCGTCGATACCACC
>JAZFYK010000005.1:0-3315 GCA_036443505.1 Gammaproteobacteria bacterium
ACCTAGGCTGTGTGAAAACGCGGATGCCGAGTCCTTCTGCGCGATAATTGAAGCCAAAAGGTAGCGTGGGCGATTCATTATTGCAGCGAAGGCCAAATTTACGACTCAATAATTCGTCTCGGTCTCTAGAAAATTGTTTTTACACAGGCTGGGTCAAAACCGGAAGTCCAGCGTGAGCCTCGGAATGTCCGCTTTCGGGGGTAGAGCAGACATCGATTTCGGGCGGCTGGAGGTCTGCTTTTAGCCACAAGCGGAAGTCAGGCTTCCTGGTTTCAACATCCGGACAATTCCCCTAAACTGCTAATTCTTCCGCATTCCAGGTAAGGGGCGCCCCCGTGAGCGAAGAGAGCATGGAACGCCGTCTGGCAGCAATCCTGGCGGCCGACGTGGTCGGCTACAGCCGTCTCATGGAGGCTGACGAGGCGGGCACCCTGGCTGCCGTCAAGGCGCACCGCGAAGAGCTGGTCGACCCGGCGATCTCCGAGCACCACGGCCGCATCGTCAAGCTGATGGGCGACGGCCTCCTCGCCGAGTTCCCCAGTGCTGTCGAAGCAGTCCAGTGCGCCGTCGAGATCCAGCGAGCGGTGGGCGAGCGGAACGCAGAGGTGCCCGAAACTCTGCGGATTGCGTACCGCATCGGAATCAACGTCGGGGACATCGTCGCCGAGGGCGGCGACATCTACGGCGACGGGGTGAATGTAGCCGCTCGGCTCGAGGAACTCGCCGAACCGGGTGGTCTATGCCTGTCCGACGGCGCCTATGAGCACATGCAGGGAAAGGTCGACGCGGCGTTCGAGGACATGGGACCGAAGACGGTCAAGAATATCACCCGCCCCATCCGCGTCTGGCGCTGGACTAGCGGGACGCCGGCAAGGAAAGCGCCGGCTAGCGATCCTGCGCCCGAAGTCCCCAGCGGAAAACCGTCCCTTGCCGTGCTGCCGTTCGTGAACATGTCGGAGAGTCGCGCCAACGAGTTCCTCGCCGACGGCCTCACGGAGGATATTACTACGCTGCTCGCCCGCATCCCCGGCTTCCTGGTGATCGCGCGCAATTCTAGCTTCGCATACAAGGGCCGATCGCCCGACGTGCGTAACGTGGCGCGCGAGCTCGGCGTGCGCTATGTCGTCGAGGGCAGCCTGCGACCGGTCAGCGATAAGCTGCGGATCACCGTGCAACTTATAGACGCCGACAGCGACAGTCACATCTGGTCGGAACGCTTCGACCGGCCGGCCGAGCGCATCGAGGACCTGCAGGACGAGATTACCTTGGGTATCGCCGCGCGCCTCGAGCCCGAACTGGCCAAGGCGGAGATCGAGAAGATCAAGCGGCGGTCATCCGACAACCTCGATGCCTGGTCCTACTACAAGCGGGCTAGCGGGCTTCTCAGCATCAAAGGCTGGCATCGCGAGACCTTCGAGGAGGCATCAGGCCTGCTCGACGACGCCATCGCGCTCGATCCGGAGTTCGCACTTGCCCACGCGTACCTCTCAGTGATCCTCGCGTTGGGCCACATGTTCGGATTGGCCCCGGAAGACGAGAATCCCGAGCGCCGTGCGGTCGAGGAGGCGGAACAGGCTATGGAGATCGACGGGCGCGATGCCACGGTGCTGGGCTACGCCGGCTGCGCCTTGTGCGATGTCGGTCAGATCGATCGCGGCATCGGAATCCTCGAGCGTGCCCTCGAGGCCGATCCCAGCAACGCCCAAGCCTGGGTGGCGATGGGCACGGCGCTGATCAGTCGGGGCAAGGCGCGTCAGGGCGTCGAGATGCTGGGCCACGGCATGCGGATCAGCCCGCTCGACAATCGCCTGGCCTATTGGGGCACCAATCTTGCCTATACGTTATTTCGCCTGCGCCGGATTGAGGAAGCCGAGCGGGAAGCGCGGCTCGCTTGCCGCCGCGACGATAAGCTCTATATGGCGCGGGTGGTCCTGGCGATCATCTTGGCCGAGCAGAACCGCATTGCAGAGGCGAGGCAAAGCATTGCAGAGGCGCTGCGCATTCGCCCCAAGCTCAGCGCCCGGGATGTCCGTGGCCTTGTGGGGCGACGCGGGGTTCAGATCCTCACGGAAAGCGGCATTCTCGCGTGAATGAGAATTGGTAACGGCTGCGTCCGAGGTACGCTATCAACGGGTTCAGGGGACTGGGAGAAGTGATCATGTCTAAGACCGAGCAAATCCGCGAGGCGTTTGAACGCAACCGCAAGGCGATGGAGCTTCGGCCGGCGATCGCCCGCGGTACGGCCACCACCACCTGCCGCACGATCGACGGGCTGACCTGCGAGGTGACCGATGGGACCTTCAAGCTGACCGCCGACGAGCCCAAATCGGAAGGCGGCGGTGACGCCGGCCCAATGCCGGGTTTCTTCATCCGGGCCGGATTGGCGAGCTGCTGCGCGATGAGTTACGTGATGTGTGCGGCACGCTTCGGCGTGCCGATCGAATCGATTGAGGTCGAGGTCGAGACCGATTACGACGCGCGTGGCTCATTCGGTCTCGCCGATGTGCCGCACGGCTTCACAGAGGTGCGTCGCATCATCAACGTGCACAGCTCGGCGCCCGAGGCCGACATCCTCAGGGTGATTGAGGCGGGTGACAACATGAGCGCCATGCTCGAGGTCGTGCGCGATCCCGTCACCGTGAAACGAGAGGTCAGGATCGTGCAACCCAGGGCGGCCTGAGCCGGACGCCCAGCGTCCGGTCGTTGCCGTGCCCACCGCACCGCCGCCGATCTCTGCACTCGGCCACCTGGGCAGGCAGGCCGAGTCCAAGGTGGAGATCGAACGGCTGCACAGGCTGCAGTCCAGATATTCGTGTGTGAGGCTGGAGCGACTGTAACCGTTACCAGGTCATTCCACGATCAGATTATGTATGGCCAGCGCAAGGCAGGGCTGCCGGGGTGACTTCGGCCATCAACGACCTGTGCGGTATCGCACCATTTCTGCACATCGTCGAGCTTCTAGGCGCCTCTTGTTCAGATAGGCCTCCAGTCCCTCGATGACCGCTCCGGGTCACAACCGGAAGTCAGTGACGGCTACGAGAATGTCCGCTTTCGGGGGTAGAGCAGACATCGATTTCGGGTGGCTGGAGGTCTGTTCATAGCCAATAGGAGAAATCAGTGCTTCGGGCCATATATGACCGTGCGCGAGAATATCAGACTAAGTTCAAGTGAATCCCAATCCAGGCCCAAATTGTGCTTCATGCACGGGTTTGATCTTCGGCCGGTCCATAACTGTTTCGACCAGTCGGAGTGTTTTCGGATGATCGCGCCGCATACCGTCGTAATCGCCCCACCACTGGACAAGCATCCAAACAT
>JAZFYK010000006.1:0-6386 GCA_036443505.1 Gammaproteobacteria bacterium
ATCCCGGGCGTGCCGGGGGTCGGCCCGGTGACGGCGGCGAAGTGGCTCGACAAGTACAAAGATCTCGACACGATTACGAGCCATGCCGAAGAGATCCCGGGGAAAGCCGGGGAGAATCTCCGCGGCACGCTGGACCGTCTACCCCTTTACAAAGAGCTGACGACGATCGTCTGCGACGTCGACCTGCCGAGGGAGCCGACCGAACTCGTCTACGGCGAGCCGGACGCGGAGCGATTAAAAAAGCTTTACGAGCGGCTCGAGCTCAGAAACCTGCTGCGGCGTATCGGCCCGGTCGAAGAAGAGGCGCCCGAGCGCCCGGCCACGGACTACGAAACCGTGCTGACCGATGACACGCTGGAGGCCTGGCTCACACGCATCGAGTCGGCCGAGATCGTGGCCCTCGATACGGAGACGACGAGCCTGGACTATATGCAGGCCGAGCTGGTCGGCATCTCCGTATCGGTGGAGAAAGGCAGCGCAGCGTACATACCGGTCGCGCATCGCTACCCGGGCGCGCCCGAGCAGCTGGACAGGGACAAGGTGCTCGCACGCATGAAGCCCTGGCTCGAAGGGGCGTCACCGAAGATCGGGCACCACCTCAAATACGACGCCCATGTGTTCCGAAATCACGGCATCGAGCTTGGCGGTATCGCGTTCGACTCCATGTTGGAGTCGTTCGTCCTCGACTCCACGGCCACACGCCACGACATGGATTCCGTGGCTAGTAAGTATCTAGGCGTCAAAACCACGAAGTACGAGGAGGTCGCGGGCAAAGGCGCCAAGCAGCTTTGTTTCGATGAGGTGGATATCGAGGTCGCCTCTCCTTACGCGGCGGAAGATGCCGACATCACGCTACAGCTTCACCAGACGCTGTGGCCGAAGCTCGAGCAGATACCCTCGCTGAAGAAGCTCTATCTGGAGATCGAGCAACCGCTCGTCAACGTGCTACGGAAGATGGAGTACCTCGGCGTACTGGTCGACGCGGACATGCTCAAACAACAGAGTCAGGAGCTCGCCGCGACGATGGCGACAACCGAAGCCGCCGTGCACGAGCTCGCCGGCGGACCGTTCAATCTATCCTCGCCAAAGCAGCTCCAGGAGATACTCTACGATCGACTCGGCTTGCCGGTCCTCGGCAAAACGCCGAAGGGGCAACCGTCTACGGCCGAGAGTGTGTTGCAGGACCTCGCCGAAGACTATGAGCTGCCGAAGCTGCTTCTCGAGTATCGGACACTGGCAAAACTCAAGTCGACATACACCGACAAGTTGCCCGCAGAGATCGATCCGGGAACCGGGCGCATCCATACTTCTTATCACCAGGCCGTCGCCGCGACCGGGCGGCTGTCTTCATCAGACCCCAATCTGCAGAACATCCCGATCCGCACGGCCGAGGGCCGGCGCATCCGGCAGGCCTTCGTCGCACCACCCGGGTACAAGCTGCTTGCCGCGGACTATTCCCAGATTGAGCTGCGTATCATGGCCCACCTCTCGGAGGACGCAGGGTTACTCTCGGCGTTCGCCGCCGATACGGACATTCACCGGGCCACGGCCGCGGAAGTTTTCGGCATCGACCCCGACGAAGTATCGGACGACGAGCGCCGCTCGGCCAAAGCGATCAACTTCGGCCTGATCTACGGGATGTCCGCATTCGGCTTGGGGCGTCAACTCGGCATCGACCGCGGCCAGGCTCAGGAGTATGTGGATCTCTACTTTAGTCGTTATCCCGGCGTGAAGGCTTACATGGACCGGACTCGCGAGCAGGCCCGGGAAGACGGCTATGTCTCCACGGTCTACGGGCGCCGACTCTACCTTCCGGAGATCGGCTCCCGCAATCATCAGCGACGCCAATACGCCGAGCGCAGCGCCATTAACGCGCCGATGCAGGGTACGGCTGCGGATATCATCAAGCTCGCCATGATTCACGTGGACGAGTGGCTTGAGAGTTCAGGCGCCAACGCGAGGGTCATCATGCAGGTCCACGATGAGCTCGTGTTTGAAGTCGGCGAGCCCGAAAGCCAGGAGATTGCAGTCGAGGTGACGCGGATTATGGAGGCCGCAGCTTCGCTGTCCGTGCCGTTGAGGGTGGACTTCGGACTCGGCGACAACTGGGACGAGGCCCACTAGGCTCGAAGGACGGTGCTGGCGAAGGACGGTGGCGGGAACTTTCCCGAGAATCGCCAGCCTAATCCCCAAGACGCGACAGCGTCTCCCGCTGACCTCCCTCGGCGGAACTTATCTTTCGGTAACCCCATACCGGGAGTCTCTGCCCCGGGTGTGTCCCCTGAATCACGCACCCGGGGTAATTTTTTCAGGGCCCTGCGCTGCCGTCTGCCTTGTCCAGCCACACGAGCAACTTCCCGCGCGCCGCTTCCAGGCCCTGCCGCGCCGGTGAGGAAAACAGTATCAGCGGCACGTCATCAGGCACGGTCGCAGCGATCTCCCGCTGTTTTTGACGGCCGGCCTGACGGCTTAGCTTGTCGGCTTTGGTCAGCAGGACGGCAACGGGGACCTCGGCCGCTCGCGACCAGGACAGCATCACCTGGTCCAGGTCGTTGAGCCCGCGACGAGCATCAACGGTAATAAACAGGCCTGTCAGTGAACGGCGCTCCTGGAAATAGGCCTCAAGCAGTACACGCCATCGCTGCCTCACGGCCTCAGGAACCTTGGCATAACCGTACCCCGGAAGGTCGACGAGTCGGCAAGTCTCGTCGATCTCGAAGAAATTGATCAGCTGCGTGCGCCCGGGTGTCTTACTGGTCCTGGCCAGACTTCGGCGAGCCGTGATCGCATTGATGGCGCTGGACTTTCCGGAGTTGGAGCGCCCCGCGAACGCGACTTCCCGCCCGGTATCGGCAGGAAACTGGGTCGCCTTCTGGGCGCTCTTGAGAAAGTCCGGACTCAGGGAAAACGCCATGAGGACTGCGAGCTCTTATGTTGCAGCGATGCTGGGATCAAGTGGATTAGTGTACAATCTCTCGCCGTTTGCAAGGTAAGGATGCGAGGTCACAAGGGCATGGCGCATAGGCAGTCAGCGCTGAATCATCGAGCGACGCATCCGGCGCTCTGGAGCCTGGCGAGCATCGGACTCGTGCTCGTGTTCAGCAGCCAGAGCCTCGCCCAGGGCTCCGCCGAGGCGGGCGAAGCCATCGCTGCGCCGTGTGCGCCTTGCCACGGTATCGACGGTAACAGCATCTCCCCAATATGGCCGAACCTGGCGGGGCAGCATGCGAGTTACCTCATCAGGCAATTGGAGGCTTATCAAGACGGTGAGCGCGAGGACGTCTTGATGACGGCACTCGCGAACCCGTTATCGGCGGAGGATATCGCCGACCTGGCAGCGTATTACGCGACGCTGCCCGCCATTCAACGCGGCGCCGATCCGGAGCTCGTTGAACTCGGACAGCGCATCTATCGCAGCGGTCTGCCTGAGCGCGGCGTCGCCGCATGCATCGCCTGTCACGGTCCGTCGGGCCGGGGGAACCCGCTGGCCATGTTTCCCGTCGTCCGCGGCCAACACGCTGCCTATACCGTCACTACGCTGCATGCTTACGCGACCGGCGATCGACGCTCCGACAGTTCGGTCAATCAGATGATGCGTGATATCGCCGGCTCGTTGCAGGAAGAAGAGATACAAGCCGTCGCCAGTTACATCCAAGGTCTGCGCTAGACATCAGGCGCGGAAAAGGAATCTATCGTGTTGACTCCAAATTCATCGAATACAGTACGAGCGGCCGTTCTTGCCGCGTTCCTAATCACACTGGCCGGCTGCGGCGGCGAACCAACACCAGCGGCAGCAGAGCTTGGGATTACTAATACCGCTCAGGCGCCCGTCGACGAAGCGGCGGATCCGGCCTTTCTGGCTGGCGAGCGTGCTGCAGCCAATGACGAAGAACGGCCGCGTATCGTGTTGGCTCAATCGGACCCGGTACCGGCCTCCGGCCGCTTCCAGCTCGGCACGCACTACGAGAGGCTGCCCGCGGCGCAAGGGACGAGCTCAAGCCCCAATCTAATCGAGGTCGCCGAGGTCTTCTGGTTTGGCTGTGCGCACTGCTATGCGTTCGATCCTTATGTACAGAACTGGCGTGAGGATCTTCCGGACGACGTGAGCTTTGTGTATCTACCGGCGGTCTGGAATCCCACGCTGCAGATTCATGCACGTGCGTTCTACACCGCGAAAGCCTTGGGCGTCGAGGACGAACTGCATACGCCGATCTTCCGTGAGATACACGACAATCGTAACTTCCTCGATAGCCAAGGAGCATTGGCGGAGTTCTTTGCCGAACACGGCGTCGAGACCGAAGCGTTTAATGCCGCATTCGAATCATTCGCCGTGAATATCAGCATGAATCGCGCCGATGAGCTTACCCGCCGCTATCGCATTGCGCTCGTTCCGACCGTGATCGTCAACGGCAAGTACACGACCAACGCGACGATGGCCGGCGGCTACGAGGCGTTGATGGAGGTCATCGACGAGCTAGTCGCGATGGAGCGCGCCGGCGAGTAAACGTCGCCGCCGGCGTCGACCGGAACTCGTTAAGAAATTGACGAGCCTAGAACGCGTCGCGCCGCTCCAGGAGCCCATAGGGATCGGCGTGGATCAGCACTTCCGCGCCCGGAAACTTACTCTGCACATCCGACTCGACGGCGTCACAGATCTCATGGGCCTCCACGAGGCTGATTTCCGCGTCCAGCTCCAGATGGAACTGGATGAACTGGGCGGCCCCCGATGAACGCGTTCGCAGGTCGTGAATCCCCTTGACCCCGGGATGCGTGACTACAACGTCCTTGATGCGTTGCCTGTCCTCCTCCGGTAGTTCGCGATCCAACAGCACATCGATGGCGTCCATCGCGATGATGCGAACGGCCAGTAAGATCAGTGCGACAACGACAAGTCCGAGCAAAGGGTCGAGGATATGCCACTGCCACTGCACGGAGGCGAAGATCGCACCGAGGACCGCGACGTTGGTCAGAATGTCCGCCTTGTAGTGCACGGCATCCGCAGAAATCGCCAACGATCCGGTCTGGCGAACCACGAAACCCTGAAACACGACGAGCCCGACCGTGAGCACGAGAGACACGAACATCACCCCCAGGCCCAGCCCTGGTTGCATGATCGGGCTGGGCGCCAACAAACGAGTCACGGCTTCGACCCCGACATAGGCGGCCGAACCCGTGACGATCAAGGCCTGCGCGAGACCCGCAATCCCCTCTGATTTGCCGTGGCCGAAGCGATGTTCGCGGTCCGCAGGCGACACGGCCACCTTGACCGCAAATAACGTAATCAGGGAGGCGACCAGGTCCAGCAGCGAGTCCGCCAGGGAGCTCAGCAATGCTACGGAGTCTGTCGCATACCAGGCCCAGAGCTTCAGCGAGATCAGTGTCAGCGCCATAACGACCGACGCGTAGCTTGCCAGACGCATCAGCCGAATCTGTCGGTCATTCAGGTTGGCAACGACGTATTCGCTATGCGACTCCAAGACCGAGCGCCTACGGTGCCGGCCGACGACAGGGCAATCGCCTCACGGCCCGTGTGAGTGCCTTGCTCAACCGCTCGTCGTCGCGACGCGATACAGCGCCCCGCCGAGCGCCGCGATCACGAGTAGCCCGATTACCGCTGGCAGCTCGATGCCGAGCGCGATCACGTCCGGATTGCCGCTCACCACGATCGGTACGGCCATGGCGATACCGATCAAGGCTTCTCCTGTAATCAGCCCCGATGCGAACAGCATGCCGTTGCGCTGGCCGACGACCGCGTCGGTACCGCTGGCAGCGTTACGGCGACGCGCGACATGCGCGATCAAGCCGCCCAGCAGGATCGCAGTCGCGAGTTCGAGCGGCAGGTAAATGCCGACCGCCACGGCCAGCACGGGCGCGCGCCAACTTGCCTGGGTCGCCTTGAGGTACTCGTCGAGAACGATGATGACGGCACCGATCAAGGCGCCGATGCCTACCATTGTCCATGGCAGGCCGGCGCCGAACACACCCTCGGCGACCGAGGCCATCAGCGTCGCTTGCGGCGCGAGCAGCGCGTTCGGCTGCTCCGGCGTGGGCGCGCCGAGCCCGTAAGCCTGCAAGAGCAGATTCAAGATCGGCGCCATGACGAGAACCGCAGCGATCACACCGACAGCCTGCATGACCTGCTGGCGCCAGGGCGTCGCGCCCACGAGGTATCCGGCCTTGAGATCCTGAAGATTGTCGCCCCCGATCGCCGCGGCACAGCAGACGACCGCGCCCACCATGATGGCGGCGGCCGGGCCGGCCGCAGCACCCGCGCCCATGAGCCACAGCAACAGCAGGGAAGTAAGCAGAATCGTCGCGATCGTAATGCCGGAGATCGGATTGTTCGACGACCCGACGAGTCCGGCCATGTAAGCCGCTACCGAGGA
>JAZFYK010000007.1:0-6262 GCA_036443505.1 Gammaproteobacteria bacterium
CCGGCTGATAGATCGTCGTTCCGGTCGGGTAGACCGATGGGAACGCGTAGAATATCGTGGGAGCCAGCGCGATAATGAAAGCCACCGACAAGCGAGTTGGCCAATTCTGCGTGCGAAACATACGAATATCTCCCCCGTAGTGATTGCTGCCCGTTGGATAGGGCGAGTGTTATTCTTAGTTGTTGATTCTACGCTGACTTCAATCGGAAGGTGTAGGAGCGGCTGCCCAGCCGCGACACGCCGATGAAGAATCAGGCGCATAATGCCCCCAAGTGCCCGTGGACGAGTACGATGAGAACAATTCTCGCCCTGGTGTGCCTGGTATTGGTCTATCCGGTCGCATCAGGTCAGGAAACTAGCTCCGGCATCCCGCGACAGGAGCCTGTGCTTCTTTACCTGCCGGACCTCGTGATCGGCAACGCCCGAATCATCGACGGCACTGGCAACGTGCTCGAGCAGGGATCGGTTACCGTCAGGGACGGGAATATCGCCTCCGTTTCATCGAGCGCGGCCGAAGCCGAGGCGCCCGTCTACATCGACGCGGCAGGCATGACAGTGCTGCCGGGGCTCATCGACACACACCGGCACTTGTTGCCGAGCCAGTTCGTGAACAGCGATGAGGCGCTTGCGCGGTGGCTCGAAGACGGGCTGCCCACGGAGTTACAGAACTACCTGGCGGCGGGTGTCACCACGATCATGTCGACGGGGGACTATTTCCCGGCCATCCTGGAAGTGAGGCGCCGCATCGCAGAGGGGGAGTTAACGGGTCCCCGCCTCCTCTCGGTCGGCTCCAACTTCAGCGCGCCGGACGGGCATCCGAGCGTTTCGGTGTTCGGCAGAAACCCCTGGGGCCGCGCGCGCCACACGAACGCAATCACCGATCCTGACGCGGCTCGAGCCATGGTTCGGGAGCTCGGCAGGGCCGGCGTCGATGCCATCAAGGTCATCTACGACGGCGGTCAGAACGATGTCTGGCCGAGATTGGACGAGGCGGTCCTCGCTGCGATCGCGGACGAGGCGCAAGCGCAGAACTTGCCGACGATAGTCCATGTCCACGGTGTCGACGAGCTGGTTACGGCCGTCGAGCTAGGCGCACGGCGTTTTGTGCACATGCCGTATCGGGGGTCGGTCGCCGATGCCGAAGCCGGACGACTGCTGCGAGAGGCATCAATTCCGATCGCGACAACGGTCGGCATCCGCGCGCCGTTAATCGGTGCCGACGGCGAAATCGGCAACACGCCCGGCGCGGGGCGGGTACCCTTCACCCCGATCCGGCAGGCCTACCTGTCGCAGATGCTGGCCAACCTGCGGCAGCTCTGGGATGCGGGCGTAATCGTGGCATTCGGGACCGACACCGCAGCGCTCCGGCCCGCGGCAGCCGTCGCCCACGAGACCCGGACCCTTAGCGAGGTGCTGTCCGAGGAGGAGATCATTACGGCCCTGACGCGCAACGCCGCCCGGTTCCTCGACCTCGATGACGACATCGGCACGCTTGAGCCCGGCAAGTTCGCCGATATCGTGATCATCGATGGCGATCCGCTGGCCGACATTTCGGCCCTCGCGAACGTCGTGGTCGTTATCAAAGGCGGCAGAATCGTCGTCGACAACCGCTGAGTGTTGACCGGCAAGAAGGTAGGAGCTGCCGCCAGGAATCGCGACGAGGCCGTCGCTCCTACGCCAACACGACGTTATGCGGATTCTGTTGTTTCGCGTCCCGGAATAGTACCCTTGAGGCAGTCTCGACGTGCCATTCGGCTCTAGAACAACAACCAGGGAGAGACTTCTATGTCACAGACTGGATCGATACCTTATCGGGTCTATCTCACGATCGCCGCGGTCGGCGCGGTTGCCGTGATGCAGGCTTGCACACCAGACCCATCAAGCGCGCCAGCCCAATCGGCGACGCAGAACGAGCCCTACCGACTCGTCGAGAACTGGGCTCAGCTACCGGACGGCCTGGTTTGGGGCCAGGCAATTGCGGTCGAAGTTGACGCGGACGGTAATCTCATCGTGTTTCACCGCTGCTCGTCGGATACTTGTGTCGGACAATCCGAGCCACCGTTATTGAAATTCGACCCGAGCGGCGAACTCCTCATGAGTTGGGGCGAGGGCATGCTCGTCTGGCCGCACGGGCTCAACCTCGATTCGAGAGGCAATATCTGGGTCACGGACGGCCGGCACGAGGGAGACATGGGCGAAGTCATCCACAAGTTCAGCCCCGAGGGCGAGTTACTTATGACGATCGGCACGCCGGGTGTCGCCGGTGATGGGCCTTACACGTTCGACGGCATCAGCGATGTCGTGGTCGCGGACAACGGCGACATTTTCGTCGCCGACGGGCATATCAACAACCGGGTCGTGAAGTACTCGGCCGACGGACAGTTCCTCATGGCCTGGGGTCAGGCGGGCACCGGACCGGGCGAATTCAACATGCCACACAGCATCGACATCGACTCACAGGGTCGGGTGTTCGTTGCCGACCGTGGCAACAACCGCGTGCAGATTTTCGACCAGGAAGGACGCTATCTCGACGAGTGGACGCAGTTTGGACGGCCGAGCGGCGTGTTCATCTCGGAGGACGACCGGCTCTTCGTCGCCGACTCGCAATCAGTGGATGGCGTCAATCCGGAGTTCGAGATGGGCATCTACTATGGCAGCGCGGTCGACGGCAGCGTCGAAGGCTATATCGGCGACATCCTGACTGAGAGCGTGACCGAAGACCCGAACGGTGTGTTGTACTCAGGGCTTGTCGCAAACCGCGGGCTGGTGAGATACGAACCCGAATAGGCCGACGGCAAAGGATTGCTGAACGTTCGTCGAGCACGTGAGTTACCGAATCGAAAGTATTCTGGACTGCGGCAACCACCTTGGCGAAGGTCCGGTCTGGGACGTCGAGACGGGGCTTCTATGGTGGCTCGACGGCACGGGTCGACGCGTCGGCAACCCGTCGATCTGGCGCCTGGAGCCGAAGAGAGGCCGTGTCGACAACTACTCGCTGGACCATGACGTCGGCGCGCTCGCCGTGCGCGAGAACGGCAGGCTCGTGCTGGCTCTCGACGATGGGTTCTATTTCTTCGATCCCGAATCCGAACAACTCGATCTGATCAGCCTCGTGGATGCTGACCAGCCCCGGACTCGTTTAAACGACGGGAAAGTCGATCGTCGCGGCCGATTCTTCGCCGGCGGCATGGACGACAAGGAAGAACTCGCGGTGTGCGGCCTCTGGCGACTGGACCCGGATCTCTCCGTAACCAAGGTCGACGCGGGCATCATCTGCTCGAACGGGCCCTGCTGGAGTCCGGATGACAAAACTTTCTACATCGCGGATACATTCGTCGATGAATTCTGGGCTTATGACTACGACCTGGAGACGGGCGGTGTGTCGAGCAAGCGCGTCTTCGCCGAGACGAAAACGTCGAGCGGCGTCCCCGACGGCTCGACGATCGACGCGGAAGGTTGCCTCTGGAATGCAGAACTGATCTCGGGCGACCTCGTTCGCTACGATCCCGAGGGGAACGTCGAGCGCAAGATCGGGATGCCGGTTCGCAACATCACTTCGGTCATGTTCGGCGGCGACGATCTCGACGAGATCTACGTGACATCGATGGCCAGAGTTAAACACCCCGCCGTTCACGACCGCTTCGAGGCCGATCGGAAGCCGCAATTCGGCGCCGGCGCATTGTTCCGCATCACGGGGTTGGGTATACGCGGCGTGCCGGAGCCGCGATTCGGAGGCTGAGAATGTCGCGTAAGGTCATCATTACCTGCGCCCCGACGGGCGCCATTCACACGCCGTCGATGTCGCCTTATCTACCCGTCACGCCAGACGAGATCGCCGACGCCGCCATCGCCGCGGCTGAAGCCGGCGCGACGATCCTGCACCTGCATGCTCGGGACCCGGACGATGGCAGGCCCACTCAGGACCCTGACATATTCCGCCGTTTCCTGCCGCGAATCAGGCAGGAGACGACCGCCGTCATCAATATCACGACCGGTGGCAGCCCGCACATGACGGTGGACGAGCGCCTGCAGCCGGCACTGCAACTTCAGCCCGAACTCGCATCGCTAAACATGGGCTCGATGAACTTCGGCCTGTACCCGATGCTGAAGCGCTTCACGGAATTCAAACATACGTGGGAGCGAGAGCACCTCGAGAACAGCCGCGACCTGATCTTCAGGAACTCGTTCGCGGACATCGAGCGCATCCTGACGACCTGTGGCGAGAACGGCACGCGCTTCGAGTTCGAGTGTTACGACATCTCGCATCTCTACAACCTCGCGCACTTTCTCGATCGCGGCATGGTCGAGCCGCCGTTGTTCGTCCAGAGCGTGTTCGGCATCCTCGGCGGCATCGGCACGCATCCCGAGGACCTTGCACACATGCGCCGCACGGCCGACCGCCTATTCGGTGGCGACTATCAATGGTCGATCCTAGGCGCCGGCGGCAGTCAGATCCGGCTTGCGAGCATGGGCGCGGCGATGGGCTCCAACGTCCGCGTCGGCCTCGAGGATTCACTCTGGGCGGGCCCCGGCAGGCTCGCGGAGTCGAACGTGGAGCAGGTCATGATGATTCGCGAGGTCCTTGACGGGCTGTCGCTCGACATCGCGACGCCGGACGAGGCGCGGCAGATGCTCGACCTCAAGGGCGGCGATCAGGTCGCATTCTGACCCGTCGTAGGAGCGGCAGTGCTAGCATACCGCAGCCGCCGGTATCGGATGACAACGATGGAAAAACTGAATGCGGGAGAACAGTTCCCGACGATGACCCTTGACGTAGTCAACGGCGACCGGATCGTTGTTCCAGCCGATTTCAGCAACCCGTATCAGGTCCTGCTCTTCTATCGTGGCCACTGGTGACCCTACTGCCGCCGGCAGTTAGCCGGCTATGAGGCGCACAGGGCACAGTTCGACGAAGCGGGCATCTCGATACTCGCGGCTTCGGTCGATCCGCTGGATAAAGCGACCGATGTGCAACAGGAGCTGGGCTTCCCGATCGCCTACGGCGTCACGCGGGAACAGGCCGATGCGATCGGCGCGTGGTGGGAGGATCGCCGAGATATTATCCAACCGTCGGAATTCGTCCTGGATGGCGACGGCAAGGTGCTGTCTGCCACCTACAGCACGGGCCCGGTCGGGCGCATGGATGCGGGCGACGCGCTGAAGCTCGTTAAGTTTCTGGAGAGAAAACGTAACGAATAGGTTGCGGGGCTAGGAGCGAAGCAAATGAGTGGAGTTCACAGCTAGTTCGTGCAGTCAAACGGCTCGACCGTCACGGACGGGAACCACAGCCAGCTCTTATCCAGCAACACGGGTTCGGTAAACGTCGCGGGATCCGTGACCGTCATCGTGTAGTCGAGGCGGCCGCCGTTGTCGCTGAGCGTAAACGTCTCAACCGTCTCGACGGCGTCGCTGAGCGGTATACCGCGCGTATTGAAGTGATGCCAGCGGATTCCCGTCGTCTCGACCACGAGCGTGTCGCCGTCCCAGCGCCCAACCGAATATCCCAGCGCCCTGGGCTCGGTCCAGTGCGGCTCGCTATCATGCAGATAGATCGTACGCACCGTGTCGTATTCCTCTTGCAGTAACACGACGTTGCCGTCCCGCTCGACAATCTCCATGGGATAAGGCTGCTCCATGATCGTGGGCATGCCCTTCGGTGTGCAGTTCAGTGTCGGCGCATCGGTTGCCGGATTGAACGCCGCGAGTGCCGCTTCTGCCGCTCCTGTCAGCGGATAGCTGTCGTTCCATAGCGCGAGGGCACCGCCTCCCTGGACGGGCGTACTCCACACGCGAAAGATTCCGAGCTCCGGCCGCGACCGATCGCCCTCGGTGCCAAACCCGGGGCCGTCCGTGCCCAAGCCTTGCTCCGTCCAACGCGGGCCATCGTTACTGAGCACGACTTCCTCGCCACCAGCCAACAGCAGGTTACGAACGTAGAGTTGGCCCGATCCATCCTTGGCGGGGTTCCCCGCGACGCGGACCAGGTCACCGACGGTGAGCAGCTGGCCGTCGACGCCGCGGCGACGCAAGCTGCTCAGCGACGTCATCTCGATATCCCATTCTTCGAGTTCACCATTCTCGCCGGTCCCACTGAGCGAGAAACGCACGTGCGGATTGCGCCAGAGCACGCTCGTAACTTCGCCCTCTGCCTCGGCAATCTGACTGGTGTCGAAAGTCCCAGCGACACTATGGTGGGCACCCGCCGCGAGTGGCACAAGGAACAGTCCCGAGACGAGGCTGACACATTGCAGATACTTTCTCA
>JAZFYK010000008.1:0-2896 GCA_036443505.1 Gammaproteobacteria bacterium
AGGAAGCCGCACGGCGACTGGTCGCGCTCGCCGGTCATGATCTGGCGCGGTTGGTGGAGAGTGCGCGTAGCTCGAGCTTCTCTCCGATCCATCTGGGCGTGACGACGTCGCTGCGCCTCGCGAGTGACCTGTCCCGCGTGCGGACCGCGAATGTCGCAGGACTGCTCGAAGGACGCGATCCGGTGCTCAGGGACGAGGTCGTCGTGTTTACGGCGCACCACGACCATCTCGGTGTCGGCGAGCCGGACGACGCCGGCGACGTAATCTACAATGGGGCACGGGACAACGCCTCCGGCGTCGCCCAGATTCTCGCTGTGGCCGAGGCGATCCAGGCACTCCCGACCCCACCCCGACGCTCGATACTGATTCTATTCGTAGCCGCCGAGGAACAGGGGTTGCTCGGCTCGGCTTACTACGCCCTCCATCCTACATTCGAACCCGGCAGGATCGCCGCGAATGTCAATGTCGACGGTGGCAACATCTGGGGGCGAACTCGCGACGCTTCCTACATCGGCTACGGCAAGTCGAGCTTGGACGCCGTCGTCGAACGAGCCGCCGCACTGCAAGGACGGACGGTCCGCGGCGATCAATTTCCCGACCGCGGCTACTTCTACCGCTCAGATCAGTTCAACTTTGCGAAGATCGGCGTCCCGGCCGTGTACCTCGGCAAGGCCACCGACTTCATCGGCCAAGCTGAAGGTTGGGGCGTGGCGCAGATCGAGAACTGGGAGGCCGTGCGCTACCATCAACCCAGCGACGAACTGGACGACGGTTGGAGCTTCGATGGGATGATCGAGGATGCCCAGCTGGCCTTCTACATCGGCCTGACCATCGCCGAAGACGACACCATGCCGACATGGAACGCCGGCGACGAATTCGAGGCGGCTCGGCTGGCGGCGCTCGCCGCTCGCCGGTAATCCCCCAACAGTACGCGTGCCGCAGCGAACTACCGTCGGGAACGACGCGTGACGCCGGGCAGAAGCGTACAATCCGTGAAGAACAACGAGTCATCAGGGGGCATGATGAGATTCACAACCACGACGTTGATACTCTTGGCCCTGCCGGTTATCGCCTCGGCCCACCACTCGCGTGCCGAGTTCTCGACCGAAATGCAGGAGATCGAGGGAGAACTCGTCGCCGTCGCCTGGCGTAACCCGCACCCTGTTCTGACATTGAAGGTCGTCAACGCTGCCGGCGAGGAAGAGCTCTGGGGCATCGAATCATGGTCGTCCGCCAATTCGCTGCTGCGGAAGGGCGTGACGAGCGACGCGTTCACGGTCGGCCAGCGTATTACCGCCGCCGTCCGGGCCTCGAATCGGCGGGCGAATCTGTTGCTTGGCACGAGTATCTCGCTAGGGAACGGGACTCAGGCGGTACTGCGACCCGGATTCGAACCGTACTGGCCGGACCAGGCCGTGCTCGGGAGCGAGGCGGCAACGTTACCGCACGACCGTGCCGTCGCCGCCATCGCGCAGGACCAGGGACTCTTCCGTATCTGGACTTTCATCGATCGCGCCGGCGTCGCGGACCTTCCGTTGACGGAAGCTGCCGTGCAGCGGCAAGCGGCATTCGACGAACTGTCGGATCACCCGATGTGGAAATGCGATCCCGTCGGGATGCCCGTCGCGATGGACACCGGGCTCCCGATCGAATTCGTCGACCAGGGGGACGACATCATCTTGCGTATCGAACAAAACGATGGCGTTCGGACGATTCACCTGAATTCGGATTCCAGTGCCGATGACCAGCCCGCTACGATCATGGGGTACTCGGTGGGTCACTGGGACGGCGACACCCTGATCGTGACGACCAACAACAGCAATTACTCGTACTTCGATGACGACGGCACGCCCAAGAGCGAGACGATGGAGATAACCGAACGATTCAGCCTGGGCGCCGATCGGCGCAGCCTGAGCTGGGAGGCGACGATGAAAGACCCCGAGTTCTTTACCGAACCCGTCGTCTTACGGGCCAACTGGGAATGGGTACCGGGAGAGACCATCGAATCCTGGAATTGCGCGAACTCGGTCTCACCTCGCTGAATGTGCAGCTGGCACCGTAGTGCTGGTGCAATTTGCGGGCTCATGGCCGAGCATAGGCCAGGACTCCGCCCTTAGCGCCTGACTCCAAGCTAAATCAGGGGAGATTTCGGCCCGATCTGGGTAGAATCTGCCGCAGGAACAGCCTGCTGAACTCAAACCGACGGGAGCAAATAACAATGAATAGGGCAATTTTCTGGCGAATCTCATGGGGCATTTTTTGCGGCGCGCTCGCTGCCACGGTAAGCGCAGCGCCCGTTACGTATAACGTAGATCCGGCCCACACGTATCCGGCTTTCGAGGCGGATCATCAGGGAGGCCTGTCGATCTGGCGGGGCAAGGTCAAGCGTACTTCGGGCACGATCGTTCTCGACAAGGAAGCTGAGACCGGGACCGTAGAACTGACGATGGACATGTCAACGATTGATTTCGGCCATGATGGCATGAACGAGCATGCGATGGCGTCGGACATACTCGACGTCGAGCAGTTCCCAACCGCGACCTACGTCGGTCAACTGGTCGACTTCGAGGAAGGTAACCCTACGGCGGTCGAAGGCGCGTTGACCTTGCACGGCGTGACGAAGCCCGTGAACCTCGTGATCAACCGCTTCCGCTGTCAGCCGCACTTCAGGAATATGCGGGAAGTCTGTGGTGCTGACGCGGCCACGACATTTAATCGCGACGATTTCGGTGTCGACTATGACAAGGACAATGGTTTTCTGATGGGCGTGAACCTGCTGATCACGATCGAGGCGCATATAGCGCAGTGACAATGCAGACCGCCGGTCCCGACCAGGCAGCGGCGGCTCCGGATCTGAACGCCTGTGACCGCGCGAGCAGACGTTCAGATTCGAATT
>JAZFYK010000009.1:0-2346 GCA_036443505.1 Gammaproteobacteria bacterium
TTCGCGTAGAATGACGACTGGTTGATCTCAAAGGGGTGGATGTCGGCGCTCGCAAGGTCCGACGGAAGCGCCGACGCGCGCAAGGGCTGCGTCACCGCCTCCATGGACTCGTGCCTGATTGTCGCAACCGTGGGCCGCGCCACGGCGGCGGCGACTCGCCGTCCGTCCCTTGCCGTCCAAATGTAAAAACCGGTGCCGAGGGCGACCAGGAGCACGCCGTAGAACGGAGAGACTTCGGGGAAGATGATCGGCTTGTTGAAGACGACCTCCCAGGCGGTGCTGACAAAGGCCTCGATCCAGTTCCCACTGATGATCGCGACCCCGCCGACCACGAGCGCGAGCGAAATCTTGCCGCGTACCGTCCCTCGATAGATGGTCCACGCCTGGAGCCCGGCCTTCACAACCGGGTCCAGCCAAGCCGGCGCTGTGGAGTCTCGCTTCGCCTCGCTCATCGAGCCTCTCTACCTCATGCCGTTACATTGAATTGCCGCTGAACCTCGCCAGTCCCAACGAACTGCGACAGCAGGCGGTAGTTCTTTCGCTCGTGCCGAATCCTGCCCGCGACGATCGCCGGATGGACCTGCAAGGCCTTCGCGAGATTGATGACGGCCATCGCCGTCGGCTGACGTCGAACCGCGCTCGTCTCCCAAATCGACCGCGGTATGAGCGCTTCCTCCGCCCATTCGTCGGCCTGCGCCTCCTTCGGATATTCTCTCCCCCCTTCTAGATCGCGCAGTGTGAGGTCGTCGACGAAGGCGTCGCCCTCGTTGTTGTCCATGTGACGGCCGACATGGGCCAGCTCGTGCAGCAGGCAGAACCAAAAATTGTCGACTCGGTCGTAACGCAGGGTAAGCCCGATCACCGGCCGCCCGTCACCGAGCCGGAGCGCCGCCCCGTCGAGATACGTCTTCGGCAAATGCGGCACCACCACGAGCGGGATACCGTGCTTGGCTAAGAACTCCTTGGCGAGCCGCGGCCCATCTTCCGACCAGCTCAGCCGTGCGACCTGCCTGAGAAACTCGAGCGTCACGGTGCCGGACTCGTAGCCGACCTTCGGACGGCTATCGTTGGCCGTCGCCAGCACCTTCCAGCACCAGGCCTTGAGCGCATACGGGTCCATCTTGGCGTTCGCGCGCAGATGGTCGTTCTTGCGGTACAGCGCCGCGCCGGCCACGTCCCGTCCGCCCGTCCGCTCGATTAGGTCGCCGATGAACTCCTCGGCACGCTCCGCCAAGTCAGGGACGTCCGGAATCCACCCCAGCTTGGCCATCGCCTTGAGGGGAAACCGGCTCCATTCGATGTCGGCCAACGGCTCATCGAGCGCCGCGCCCGGCTCCCGCAGCAGCACATCCGCCGGAATCCCAAGATGCTCATAGAGCGCGCGCGCCATCGGCATCGTGATTGCCCGCTTGCCGGAGAGAACCTCCGAGACCTTTGCGCGACTTCCGATGAAAGGGACCAGGTCGCGCGGGCTCAGCTCCGCCTGGTCCATGCGAAACTCGATCGCGGCGACGGGGTCCGGATACCCCATCGCCACGTGCTTGGTTTCATACAGCTCGACGAGGTCGGCAAGAACGTCGAACTCCTCGCCCTCCAGGCTCTCGGGCTCGGCGTCCATGAGCTCGTCGATGCGGGCCAGCGCGGCCTCATAGTCCGCCTCGGTCCGGATCGGCTTGATATTGCCCATCTCTACACCTCCTCTACGTCTACTGCGTCATATTCGGCATGCGTGCCCACGAACCGTACGTAGACCACGCGGTATGGATAGTTGATCTTCACCACCAGCCGGTAGTCGTTGCCCTTGATGTTGAAGACCACCCGGTTGCCGCCAACGATACTGGCATTGCGGTACTTCGCCTTGACCTTGGCTGGCGTATCCCAATCCTCCAGCACGACTTCCCGGTACCAAGCGAGAAGCGGCTCCTCGGCGTTCGGGTAACGCTCCCAGAACTCGCGGAGCGTCCTTTTGGCGATGATCCGCATGGAGATATATACACCGTTCCCATTTCGATTGCAAGTACTACGCTCCCAAAAAGTCGATCCTATCTATCGCGTCGCAGCGCATTTGTCAAACTGACTCTTTCGGGCCTGTCCCTTCTAATTATTCCATCCGGCGCGGAAAACCTACCGATTCGGACTGCTCGCGGATAGCATTCGCGGATGCATACGATTCTCTCTCTGCTGCTCTCCGCCGTCCTCCCAAGCCTTCGAGGCAGGGCCTCGCTGCAACTCGAACTCATTGCCCTTCGCCATCAGCTGTTGGTGCTCGAGCGCAAACGGACGACCCAGTCCCGGCTGACCCGCATCGACCGGTTCTTCTGGGTTTGGCTCTATCGTTTGTGGCCG
>JAZFYK010000010.1:0-5992 GCA_036443505.1 Gammaproteobacteria bacterium
ATTGCCCGTCAGCCGATCCGGTCTCGTCCTGCAGCGCACCGTACACGGTCTGTGAATACACACGTACGGGTTGTGCCGGCTCCATACACCAGAGTACGAAGTCCAGATCATGCGTCGCTTCCATCGCCGCGGGAGAAAGTTTGATTCGAGAACTGATCTTCTTGCCAAGGCCTCGACTGACATGACGGCTGACCAACGCACTTACCGGGTCACCGATCGTCTTGTCGGTCAGACTTTTCTTAACGTAGGCAAATTTCGGATTGAAGCGCTGAGAATAACCGATGGCGAATTTCAAGTTACCGTCCTTACCGATCTGAATGAGCTCATCGGCTTCGTCCAATGTCAGCGCCAGCGGTTTTTCCAGAAAAACGTGCTTGCCGGCCAGCAGGGCTTCTTTGGCCATTGGATAGTGAGTCGTCTCCGGAGTCGCGGAGATGATGATCGTATCCAAGTCGTCGTTGGCGATGACTTCACGATAATCCGTCGTGGCGGAGGTCGCGTTGGTTTGCTCGGCAACCTCTCTGAGGCGATCCTCTTTAATTTCGGCAAGGTGTAGTTCGTCCACGATCGGGCTGCCCGCACAGGTATTCGCGCGGATGCCACCGCACCATCCGGTTCCGATCAATCCAACATTAATTTTGTCCATCGATTTACCTCTCTCGGCAATTATTCCGGCAATGAATTACAACATCAACCCCGGCAGCCAGGTCGCGAGACCAGGGATCAGCAGGAGCAGCCCAGCGACCCCCAGCATCATGATCCAGTAGGGTATGGAGCCGCGGAAGATGTCGCCCAATGTGACCGACGAATCCGGTACCGCGGCTTTCACTGTGAACACCAGCAGGCCCATGGGCGGCGTCAACAGGCCAGCTTCGATGATCAAGATGCCGTAGATGGCGAACGCCACTTCGTTAAAGCCGGCATTAATTGCGATCGGGACGAAAATGGGCACCGTCAGCAAGATAATGGAGATCGAATCGATCAACGCGCCGAGCAGGAGCCAGATCACTGTCATGATCAGGATCATCCCGATGACCGAGAGCCCGGTACCGAGAAATAAGTCCTGGATCATATTGATGCCGCCACTGACGGCAAGCAGGCGCGAGTACATCGAGCCGGCAATCAACAGAAACATGATCGGCGCCGTCGACCGGCCGGCATTAAATATCGCTTCCGTAAACTCCTTGCGCCTCATCCCTTTCACCCAGCCGACGACGAGGCTGCCCAAGACGCCGAACCCTGCCGCCTCAGTCGGCGTGAAGACTCCCAGCCAGATGCCGCCCAACACAATGAAGACCAGTGCGAGGATTCCGAGGCCGCTGATCAGTTCCGCACGGCGCTCGTTGGGCCGCGTTTCGCCGGCCGGTCGCTCGATTGCCGGCGCGACGGATGGATCTCGCACCGCGACGACGACGCAATAGACGACAAATGTCAGACCGAGTAGCAGACCAGGCACGACCCCGGCGATGAAGAGCGCGCCGACCGATCCTTCGGTCAGTATCGCCCAGACGATCAACAGTACGCTGGGCGGAATCAGCATGCCGAGGCAGGCGCAACCAGTGACGACGCCCAACGCATAAGACTTGTCATATCCCGCGCTGCGCATCTCCGGATAGGCGATTCGGCTGAACGTCGCTGCCGCCGCGATCGAAACACCGGACACGGCAGCGAATGCGGCATTACCGACTACGGTGGCGGCCGCCAGGCGGCCGGGAAGTTTCTGCAGCGCGCGATCGCAGACGAGATAGAGATCCTTAGCGGCGCCCGAGCGACTGATGACCTCGCCCATCAACATGAATAGAGGGATGACGGCGAGTGCCTGGCTGCGAATAGCGTCATAGGCCGTCGAGCCGAGTATCGACAGGGCGATGGTCATGTCGCCGTAGCTCAGATAGACCCCGATCACGCTCGCGAGCCCCAAGGCGACGCCAATATGCACTCCGACCAGCACGAAAACGAGCAGGACGGCTAAAGAATAAAAGATGACCTCCGGGCCCATGATGTCCGCTATCGAACCTCGTCCGCGGATCCGTACTCAGGCATTCGCGAGTTCCTCGTCATCGGGTAGGAGCTGCCCGGTCCAGTCGAGATAGAGCAGGTACAAATAGACGCAGGCAGCGAACAACGAGGTGATGACGACCAGGAAACGCACGGGATAGGTCGGAACGCGCAGCGCACCTTCGCCTTCGTATTCGCTGACGCCCAACGCTTCCAAGGCTGGGCCCCAGGCACTGAAGGCCGTGCCGAGGAAGAACAGCAGCCCACAGACGTTGGCGACGGAGCGGAGGATTCTCTTCCAGTCCGGCCCAACCGCGCCGTAGATCAGCGTCGTCCGAATCATCCCGCCGCGGTAGATCGCGAGCGGGATCTGCAGAAACGTAATGGAGACGACCGAGTTCTTGATTATCTCCGTTGCACCGAGGAGTGGCTGGCTAAAGAGATAACGACCCGTCACGTCGATGAGAATGATGAGCGCGAGCACGAGAACCCAGAACGCCGAGACGATGTGCGTTGTTCGCGCAATTCGCTCGATGAGGTGCCTCTCTGCCGCCATAGTCTGTCTCTCGCGCCGTCGACGTCTATCGACGTCAGACCGTCTCCCAGGTTCTGCTCTCCGCCGACTTCGCGATCGCCTCGAGCACGGCGACATTGCCGATGCGTTGATCGTCCTTGAAGCGATACTCGGCGCCGTTCGCTACGGCATCCGCCCATTCCTCCAGATTGGCTCTGACCGGGTCCTTAGCGTCGAAGGTCCGCGTGTGTTGGACGCCGTCCTTGCCGCAAGTGATCAGGTGTGTCTTACCACCATGCTGAGGATGGGAGTCATCGCGCGCCTCCACCCACATCCGGTCGCCGAATATGGTGAAACGTCCATAGTAGGGGGTCGACGATATCGCGCTGACGAATCCTGTCGCGCCACTCTGAAAACGAAGTTGCACAGTGACTACATCGCCCGTCGGAAGGTCGAGCGCGCGCCGGGCAGTCTGAGCCGCCACCGCCTCCACGGGGCCCAGCATGGAGATAAGAAGATCGGTTAGATGGACTCCCATCCCGGTCATGCCGGCAGCCGGTGCCTCTTCGCGCGAGGCTCGCCAGTTATCGACCGCTACGCTCGCGAAGATATCATGCGAGAAGTTGGCTTCGGCGTGCATGTGCGTACCGATTTCCCCGGACGTTACGAGCCGCGTGATCTCTTCCATCGTCGACTCGAAGCGGCGTTCATGCCCAACACCGATGATTAGACCCGCCTCCCGCGCGGCCGCGACCATGCGTTCGGCGCTGGCCTTGGTCAGGGACAGCGGTTTCTCGCAAAAGATCTGCTTGCCGTGCTCGATCGCGGCGTGCACCTGGTCTTCGTGCTGGGAATGAGGCGTGCATAGGATGACGGCGTCAACCTCAGGATCCTCGAGCACCTGTTGATAATCGTCGAGCAGCGGGATACCGGTCTCCGCAGCGAAGTCTCGATGGCGATCCGGCCGGCGCGCCGCCAGGCGGACGATCTCGAGCTTATCGCTGCCTTTGACCGTATTGACCATATGCCGGCCCCACCAGCCGAGCCCTATCATTGCAGCTCTGATCATTCTGCCTCCATCTGTGTAGCTCGAGTTTGCGGCCGACCGGCACGGCCTGCTATTCGATCGTGTAGTCCACGAGCCACTCGTAGCCGCTCTGCGTGACGAGCTCGATATACGAGCGGATAATTTCGGATCCTGGCATGCCACGCTTGTCGGCTTCCTTCGCCATTCGATTCGGAAACTCGCTTAGGGACTGTGCCCACTCCCGGCGAGCTTCTTCGGGAAGCTCACGGACGGTCGCGCCGGCGGCACGCAGGCTCGCTAGACCGGCTATCTGGCGCTCGTCCAGGACTCGCGCCGCCTCAACCTCATAGCCGCGGCCGACTTCCTCGACGATCTGCCGTACATCAGCGGGCAAACGGTTCAGCGTCCGCACATTCATCGTCACGATGACGGCGCCGCCCATCGCACCGAAACCAATCAGAGTGTAATACGGTGCGGGCTCGTGGAATTTGTAGGCGAAATAAGCCGACGGAAACATCAGCCAGCCCGAGTAGACCCCTGTCTGCAACGCCATATAACCGTCGGGCAGAGTCGACTGAACCGGAACGACACCGGCTGACTCGAGCCAATCTAGATTCGTTCCGGCGCCGGCAACCTTCACGCCGCGCAGATCCTCGACACTGTCCCACGGCACACTGGAGCCGAGATGGTAATTATCCCAGCCATTGATGCCCAATAAACGCTGCCCGTAACGCTCCTCGAGCTGCTCGGCAAGCCACGGATTGCTATCGTAGATCTGACGAGCCAGCTGAATACTCTGCTGAGCGTCCTGCGGCCCGAACGGCACGAAGTACTGGAAGTTGTGCAAGAACAGCTTCGCCGGCTCGAAGCATGTACAGAAACCGCCGATATCGAGAATCCCGATTTGAACGGCTTCGAGCGTCTCCGCGACGGACGCGATTGAACCACCATAGCCTTCGACGATTCTGAGCTCGTGATCGGTCTCTTCCGCTACGCGCCGCTTGAGCTCCGGCACCAAGTAGTCGCGCATGACCGCCACGTAAACACTTGGGCCTGCGGGGTGGCCGGAGCCGATTCGCAACGTGTAGAGTTCGGCCGAAACGCGGGCCGGCGAGACGAGAGTCGCGGCGAGCGCGAAGCTCGTCACGACTATTCGTAAGACTCGGTGACTCAATATCATTCGGAGATGGCCCATCAAGCGGCAGCCGACTTACCCTGCGCATTGCTCGCGGTTTGCGGATTCAGTTTGCAGGCTTCATCCCAGGTGATGATATTCAGCGTGCGCACGAAACTACCGGCGCCGACATTCTCTGCGCACCAGAGGCCGAGCTCGACGATTTCCGCTGCGGAGAAATGCTCCCGTAACTGCGCGTAGAAAGCATCATCGTCCGCCTTCGCGAGATCGTGTTTCAGGTGGTCGGCGAAACGTAGGGCCATTTTCTCTCGCTCGCTGAGAATACTGCTGTTCTCGAAATCCCAGACCTCCTGGATCTTGTCCTCGGTCAGACCGACGTCTTTGGCGGCGCTGGAGCGCACCGTACTGCAGTAGCCGCAGGTATGATCGAACGCAATCTTGACGCGACAGAGCTCCTTTAGATCCCGCGGTAAACTCCCTTCGTTGGAGAGCGCGAGCCAGTAACGGTACCAGGCCAAGCCCGCTGGAGCCCGGAAAATCACGCGCAGGACACGCGGGTCCGGAGAACCCGCACTCTCTGCGAGCGTCAGGTACTCCAAGGCCTCCGGCGCCAGGTCCTTATCCTCTACATAGTCCAAGCGGGGCATTACCTGCTCCTTCTCATAACAACCTGCCCCTACTGGAGCCCAACGATCTCCCTCGCCTCACCCGTCAGCTCGATGATGTGCAGACCGGTGGATGATCGGTCGACCGCATAGATATAGCCGCGATCGTCGATGTTGACGTTATTCGTCTGGATCGCGACATCGCAGAGTTCGGAGCCGTCGATCTCGACGCAGAGTTCGGTCGTATTCTCTGTAATCTCGGGTACGAAGTGGCCGACTTCCACGGGATTGAACGGATCTCTGATGTCCACGGCCCTGACGCCGGCATTGAAATACGACAGAACGACGAGCCGGCCGTCGAAGCCCGGATGATCGGCATCGTTGATCGAGTGCGGGCCGAAACGCCCGCCCCGGTGGCAAAAATCTCCGGGCTCCTCGGCGGCCTGATACGTCGATATGGGGAACGGTTTATCCTCCTGCGTGATATCGAGGATAAACATGACGTCCCGCGTACCCTGACAGCGACGCGCGCCACCGCCAGCTTCCGAGGGAACAAGCAGAATATCGCGCGTGCCGTTCTCGAAGTCGTCCTCATAGCCGAGCACCGGTACGCCGTACACCGGCTTCGCCGTATGTACGCCCCAATAAGCCGGCATGTCCAGCCGCGCGATCTGTGGGTAGAGAAGACTCTCCGGCGTTGGCGCATACGGATC
>JAZFYK010000011.1:0-3291 GCA_036443505.1 Gammaproteobacteria bacterium
GGGAATCGAGCACGCGTGGTTGCCGGCGCGATTGGAGCAGCGGTTGCTGGACGGTGTCGAGTGGGTATTCGACGTGGCTCACAATCCGGCGGCAGCATGCGTCCTGGCCGACGAACTCGCAGGCGGCCCCAAGCCCCGTCGGACCATTGCCGTCTTTGCCGCGATGGCCGACAAGGATCTGACCGGCATCATCGAACCGCTGATCCCGGTCGTGGACGACTGGCTCGTGACGCGCGCCGATACGGAACGCGGCGCGTCGGAAGAAACGATCATGGCGGTCCTTAAGGAACAGCATGCCGGGAGCGCGACCGCGCGGCCCGTCGTGGCCGAGGCATGCCGCCATGCCCGGAGTCTGGCCGCAGTCGGAGACCGCGTGCTGGTCTTCGGCTCCTGTTACATGGTTGGTCCCGCGATGGCGGCGCTTGGGCTATACTGCGGCCCGAATCAACCGGACGATAGAACCTCCAGATGGACCGGGGTTTGAAGGAACGACTTGTTGGCGCGGCGGTGCTCGTGGCCTTGGGCGTGTGGCTCGTACCCTGGGTTCTCGACGGGCCCGGACGGAGCGATCGCCCCGAGACCGAAGCACTCGAACTCCCGGCGCCCACGGCGTCTACGCCGTTGAGATCTCACACCATCACGCTGGACAACGACCGTGAGCCGCCGACGCCCGCGGCAGGTACTCACGACGCCAGCGCGGCGGCCGCGGGCGAGACCCGGACACGAGAGCCTGCTCGCGACCTGTCTTCGACGCCGTCCCGATCGTCAGCGGCTTCTGCGGCCGGCCCAGAGGGCAACTGGTTCGTCCAGATCGGCAGTTATGCTGAGGAAGAGAACGCGAGGCGACAGGCCGACAGGGTCTCGACGTATGGTTACCAGGCCCGCGTGTCCACCTATATCGCCGGTGGCCGTGCCATGCAGCGCGTGCGAATCGGTCCGCAAGCATCCAGGGAACGTGCGGAGGCGGCCGCCTCGGCGTTGTCGGCGCATGGCTTCGTGGCGCAGGTAGTCGTCGAGGAATAACGCGCTCTTGGATTCAACACGATCGTGTCCTGGATAGATTTGTTGATCGTCGTCGTGTGCCTGGCGTCGGCCGGATTCGGATACTGGCGCGGCTTCGCGCAGGAGGCCTTATCCGTCGTTACCTGGCTCGTCGCCATCTGGTTAGCCTGGCGTTCGACCTGGATCGTCGAACCGCTGCTCGGCAATTGGGTCGTCGCGCCGGAACTCAAGATCTGGGTTGCACGAGCCGTGATCTTCCTCCTCATATTGATGATCGGCGGCGTGATCGTGTGGCTCGTACGGGAGCTGATCAGGCACACCGGACTCACCCGTACGGACCGTACGCTGGGCTCATTGTTCGGGTTGATGCGTGGCGTGCTCATGGTCGGCCTGGCAGTGCTTGTCCTTGAGTTCATGGAGCTCGATCAGGATCCCTGGTGGCAGAACTCTCGGCTTAGTCCGTTCAGCGAGCAGGTGGCCAGTGGGATCCGCTATTACGCGGCGTTGGGCAGCCGCTATTTCTAGCAGGCTATTGAAAAAGATTCAGACGCCGCAATTAAGCGTTTAAGAGGCTTAGGTCATGTGTGGAATCGTCGGAATCGTTGGTCAGCGCGCTGTGCATCAGTCTCTCTACGATGCGCTGACCAATTTGCAGCATCGAGGCCAGGACGCCGCGGGCATCATGACCGCGGAGGAGGGTCGTCTTTACCTGCGCAAGAGCAACGGCCTCGTCCGTGACGTCTTTCACCAGCGGCACATGATGCGGCTGCGCGGCAACATGGGAATCGGGCACGTACGCTATCCCACGGCCGGTACTGCCAGCCTGTCGGAAGCGCAGCCGTTCTATGTCAACTCACCCTATGGCATTTGCCTGGCTCACAACGGTAACCTCGTGAATGCCGATGAGCTCAAACGATTGGTTACGCAGAGCGATCGCCGGCATCTCAATACCACCTCCGACACGGAAGTGTTGCTCAATGTATTCGCCCATGAATTGGGGCAGCAATCGGGCAATGGGCTGACACCCGACATGATCCTCAATGCCGTGGAAGCGCTCCATCGGCGTTGCTCGGGTGGCTATGCGGTGGTGGCGATGATCATCGGCTATGGCATCGTCGCGTTCCGGGATCCACACGGGATCCGGCCTGCGGTGCTGGGCGTCCGTAAGACCGAGCGCGGCGTTGAGCGCATGGTGGCCTCGGAGAGCGTCGCACTGGATGCCCTGGGATTCGACGTCGAGCGTGACATTCGGCCCGGCGAGGCGGTATTTATCGACACCCGTGGGGCCGTGCATAGTCGCGAGTCGTCGAAACCCGCAGGGTACTCGCCGTGCATCTTCGAATTTGTCTATTTCGCTCGACCCGACTCCATTATCGATCGACTATCGGTGTACAAGGCCCGTCTGCGTATGGGCGAGCAGCTCGCGGAGAAGATCTTACGACTGCGTCCCGAACACGATATCGACGTCGTGATCCCGGTGCCGGACACCTCCCGTACGGCGGCGGTCCAGGTCGCGCATGAACTGGGCGTCAAATACCGCGAGGGCTTTATCAAGAATCGCTATATCGGGCGTACCTTTATCATGCCGGGACAGGCACAGCGTAAGGCGTCGGTGCGACGCAAGCTCAACGCGATCGACCTCGAGTTCCGCGACAAGAATGTCCTCCTCGTCGACGATTCCATCGTGCGAGGGACGACGTCCCAGCAGATCATCGACATGGCTCGCGCAGCCGGCGCGAACAAGGTCTACTTCGCGTCTGCCGCGCCGCCCGTCCGGTATCCCAATGTCTATGGGATCGACATGCCTGCCGTGCACGAGCTCGTCGCCAATGGCCGTACGGTCGAAGAGATCCAGGAGTTCATCGGGGCGGACTGGCTGATCTACCAGGACCTGGACGCGCTCATTGCGGCCGTGCACCATGAGAACGCAGAGATCGAATCGTTCGACACGTCGTGTTTCTCGGGGGAGTACGTCACGGGGGACGTCAGTCAGACTTACCTGGATGAACTCGAGGCCGAACGCTCCGACTCGGCGAAGTTAAAGCGGGACGCGCGCGTTATCCGGGAGGAGAACGATGACGGCGACGACGAAGACTCGATGCAGGTCGCCAGCGTTCTCTAAGCGGGGTAGGGGCGCAGCGGAATAGCTCTTGCGAGACTCAATCTCGCCTCGCCGTCCATGGCCCGGCTCGAATCGTGAGCTCGTCGCTTTATGCCGTGCCGGGCACGCTCCTCGCCCAACGCGCTCGCAAGACTATCCCGCTGCGGCCCATACAAGCCGAGCCATCG
>JAZFYK010000012.1:0-4303 GCA_036443505.1 Gammaproteobacteria bacterium
GATATATCCAGTTGGATGGCCACTTTCGTGAGTTGAGCTACCGCTAGATGAGCATGAGTTGGAAAACCGCGGCGTGGGCGTCTATTGGTCTTGGCCTGTCAACGATCTCAGCGGGGCAGGAACAGGGCGCGCTCCCTCGCGTGGTCGTCCTTGCCACGGGCGGAACTATCGCGAGCCAATACGACCCCGATACCGGCGGGCTGGCGCCCCAACTCTCAGGCGAGGAAATCGTCCAGGCCGTACCCGGCCTGAGCGACGTGGCCCGCGTGAGCGTGGAGCAAATCGCGAATGTCGGGAGCCGGAACATGACCCCCGAGATCTGGCGAACGCTCGCCGGCCGTGCGAACGAGTTGCTGGCGTCACCAGACATCACCGGCCTGATCGTGACGCACGGAACCGACACGCTGGAGGAGACCGCCTACTTCCTGGATCTCACCGTGACGAGCGAAAAGCCCGTCGTCGTCGTCGGGGCGCAGCGGGCCCCGACGTTCTTTGACACCGATGGACCCCGCAACCTGCTCAATGCCGTGCGCGTCGCCGTGTCCGAGGAGGCCATAGGCATGGGCACCCTGGTCGTCATGAACGGCCAGATTAATGCGGCGCGCGACGTAACGAAGACCAACACTCTAGACGTCGAGACGTTCAAGACGCTCGACTTCGGGGCACTCGGCGTTGCCGATATCGACGCCGTGCGTTTCTATCGGGCGCCGCTTCGCCGGCAGACGATCCCGCTTCGAGAGGGCGATCGGCTGCCGCGCGTGGAGATCGTGAGCCAATACGCCGGCGCCGACGGCCGGTTGATCCGCCTGCTGTTGGAGGATGGCGAACTCGACGGGCTCGTGATCGAGGGTGTTGGACTGGGCCACGTGAGTTCGAGGACTCTGGAAGCGATCCGGGACGTGCGAGCACAAGGGATCCCGGTGGTTCTGAGCACACGCGTGCCCACGGGCCGGATAGTTCCCCTGTATGCGACCAACCTTGAACTATTAGATTTGGGATGCGTCGAGGCAGATAATCTGAGCCCTCAGAAAGCACGGATTCTGCTCATGCTGGCGATGACGCGAACCCTCGATTCGATGGAGCTGCAACAATACTTCGATCGGTGACCTCTACTCCTGATTGATCGCAGAGTAATCAGGGCGGACGCTCGTGTGCGACTGGTTTTTCGCACCGGATGAGGCCAGAATGCGAGCATGAACGAACAAGGAGGAGAGCAAGAGTGAGAACAACACGGATCCTCTTCGCGTTTGCGGTGTCCTTGTTGGCCCTGCCGGTGATGGCTCAAAATACGATCCAACCGCCACCGGGCACCGTGAATTCCCTTGGCGGACCAATCCAAAACAACAATGCGCCACCGGGGACTATGAGAACGAGTGGCTCTCTTGAGGCTTCGCCCACAGGAGTTAACAGGACGAGCGGCACTGCTGGGGCTTCGCCCACCGGGACTTCGAGAACGAACGGCACTGTCGGGGCATCGGCCACCGGGATTACCAGGACGAACGGCACTGCCGGGGCTTCGGCCACCGGGATTACCAGAACGAACGGCACTGCCGGGGCTTCGGCCACCGGGATTACCAGGACAAACGGCTCTTCCGGGACTTCGGCCGCAGGGACTACCAGGACAAACGGCTCTTCCGGGACTTCGACCACACGGTCTACGAGAACCCGCGGCTCTGGCGGGACCTAGCCCCTACTGACGACGACGCGAACTTTTTAAGGACATCGTATACCGATGTCGGTGGATCACATCGCTCTGCTCCTGATAAGGCTTTCAGTTCTCCTCACCTTTTGGGAGACTGGCTTCGGGTCAAGCAGGGAAAATTGCCAACCTGCTGCTTCTGGATCAGAATCCACTGGAGTCGGTTGACGCATGGAATTCGATCCGCGCAGTCGTGCTTCATGGCGAATGGATCGATCGTGCCTCGCTCTCGGCGGCGCCCTAGTGAACTGAGATATCTCTCGATGGGTTGGTACGCGCTAGCAAGTTACCGGAATGAAGACGTCGTTCGCACGGCACTCGTGCTGCATGAAGGGCTCTATGATCTCGCCGATGTCACGAATTCGCTCTCACGCCCTGTCGCCTGGGCACAAGCGGACCTCGATGAGCTGCTCACGCAGTGGGACAGTATTCGTCCGGAGTTCGACGTGCTGGCGGAGATGGCGGCGGCCGGTGTCGAGCAGTTGAAGGAGCTAACCATTGGTGCCAATAGCCTCGCTCCTCCGATCAGACCAAGCCGTATTTTCTGCGCCGCGGCCAACTATGCCAAGCATGCAAGCGAGATGGGTACGGTTCTGGCCGCCAAGGCCGATAGCCGCCCGTACATGTTTATCAAGCCGGGCACATCGATCATCGGTCACAACGAGACCGTCGTTATTCCGGATGCTTCATCCCAAGTCGACTGGGAAGTCGAGTTAGCGGTCGTCATAGGACGCGATGCCCATCATGTCTCCGCGAACCAGGCGCTGGACTATGTCGCCGGCTACACGGTCATCAACGACATTACGGCTCGCGATCTGAACGTCCGCGACGACTATCCTTTCAAGACGGACTGGTTTCAGGGAAAGTGTTTCGATACATTTGCACCACTTGGCCCCTGGATCGTACCGTCGACCTGCATCGACGATCCCCATGCGTTGGACCTGCGCCTGTCCGTCAATGGTGAGCTCATGCAGGAAGAGACGACTGGGGCGATGATTTTCAATATCGGCGAACAGATCGAGTATCTCTCGTCTGTTCTGACACTGAAGCCCGGAGACGTCATTGCAACAGGAACACCGACCGGCGTAGGGATGTCGCGAGGGATTTATCTCAAGCCTGGCGATGTGATGGATGCGTCGATATCATCGATAGGTAGCCTCAGTAATCCAGTTGCTGCAGAAGAGAAACGATAAATGAGCGATCAGATACGGCCAGACAAACGGCTGGACTATTCAGCGATAATCGACCGGCCGGCGCCGAAGCTTCCCGATGGCGCGCGCATGGTCGTCTGGACGATTGTCAACGTCGAGGTATGGGACAGTACCAAGCCCCAGCCTCGCGCGGTGATAACGCCTCCTGCCGGCGGATCCCCGCTTCCCGACATACCGAACTGGGCCTGGCATGAATACGGCAACCGTATCGGCTTCTGGCGGCTCAAAGAGGTACTCGATGCGTTCGACGTACCGACGACGCTCGCGCTCAACGGGAGCGTATGCACGGCCTATCCGCGCATCGCGGAGGAGGCACTCAAGGCAAACTGGGAATTCATGGGTCACGGGTTCTCGCAACTCAGCATGCAGAAGGTCGAAAATGAACGACTGGATATTCAGAAGACCCGCGACATCATCGAGCAATTCACGGGTAGCAGGCCGAGAGGATGGCTGGGTCCCGCACTCACGGAGACGGATGAGACCGTCGATATCCTCAAGGAAGAGGGCTTCGACTATGTGGCAGACTGGGTCCTCGACGACCAGCCGGTGGAGTTAAAGACCCGGGCGGGCACGCTCGTGAATATCCCTTACACGCAGGAAACCAACGATGTGGCGATGATGCTCATTCAGCATCACAAGGCATCGGAGTATGCAGACCGTGCGCTCGATCAGTTCGAGACTTTCTACGAGGATTCGAAGAGCCAGCCGCGTGTGATGGCTCTGCCGTGTCACCCCTACATCATGGGGGTTCCGCACCGCATCAAGTACTTCCGCAAGATCTACGAGACCATACGACAACAACCCGACGTCTTATTCTGGACCGGCTCGCAGATACTGGATTGGTATCTGGGCCAGAAGTAGCACGCGCATGCGGAAGCCGCTCTCAGTCGCCGGATGCATCGCCGCGATGCTGCTGAGCACGGTGGTCGGCCCCGTAGCTTCTGCGCAGGTCGTGATGAAAATCGCCCACCTCGTTCCAGGGGAAGCCCCGCGTGGACGCGGTGCGGTCGAGACGGCGCGGCTCATCACCGCCGACGCGAGGTGCGACATCGGCGCCAAGGTGTATCCGAGCGCACAGCTGGGTGGAGATACCGATCTGATCGAGGGGCTACAGATCGGCTCCATCGAGATGGTGATCGTTCCCGGATCGTTCCTGGTCGGCTTTCAGCCGCTCATTGGCATTCTCGACTTCCCGTTCTTCTTCCCGCCGGATTGGGAAGATCTCGAACGGGTGCACAAGAGCGACGCCATGCGGCTGTTGCTGAACACGACCGAGGAGAACGGCATCGTGTCGCTCGCGATCTGGCATACGGGATACAAGATCTGGACGAGCAATCGCAGACCGCTCGACCGGCTCGACAACTACGTGGGCCTCAAGGCACGAGTCATGCCA
>JAZFYK010000013.1:0-6266 GCA_036443505.1 Gammaproteobacteria bacterium
AGCTCTGCTTGACTATTGGCGTCGAAGGTCGCGATGCCCGCCGGGTCCCATACGCCGACACCTCGGCGCAAAGGATCGTACAGGCCACCACCGCCGCCGAACTGGTTACCGCCGAACGCACCACCGCGCTGTTGCCCACCCTGGCCGGGCTGACCCGGCTGACCCGGCTGGCCGCCTTGGGCTTGACCCTGGCCTGGTTGACCGCCTTGCCCCTGTTGACTTTGGTCACCAGCCTGCCTTGCCTGTGCGAGTTCCCGCCGCAGACTCTGCAGTTCCGCGAGCAGCTCTGCCGTCGGGTCCGGTTCGGGCTGGAGTCCCTCTCTGGACTCCCTCGAAGCCAGCGCCAACGCCCGCTCGGTGCCCCGTTGCAGGTCGTCCAGCGCGGTCGTCGTGATGCCTTCGAGCGCGGCTGCTTCGAGCGCTCCGCCGTAGCGAATGCGGGTAGCCGCATCGCCGAGCCGCGCTATAGCTTGTGACTGCTGTAGATCGACGAGGGAATCCTGCAACTCCTCGCTCGCTCCCGGCGTCTGGCCGCGGAATTGTTGTGCCACTTTTTGAATGTCCTGCTCGAGCGACTCGAGCTCTTGCTGCATCGCCCACTTGCGTTCGGCGAGATCGTAAGCCTCCTCCGGACTCAGGAGGTTACGCTCGGACTCGCCGCGTCCACGAGCCTCGAGGAAACGGCGGGCGACTTGCTGCAACTCGGCCGCGACCTGGCGCTGTTCGTCAAAGAGATCGCCGGAACGATCGGAGAGATCGGAGAACGCTTCCTCGGCCGCCGCTTGCCGTTGCGCGGTCATCTGCTCGAGCGCTCGATCGAGCTGTCGTCGGGCTTCCTCGATCGCCCGCCGCATCTGCTCGGGAGTAAGGTTCTCGCCGCTCTGGCCGCTGGCTCGTGCCATGGCCCGGAGCGCATCGTCCAGCTGGCGAATCGCTTCGTCCGTCTGCTCGCCCTGCGTGCCACCACTGGCCTGGCTGCCGGACGCGCCTTGAGACTGCTGCCCGGCTTGCTGCTGTTCGGACTGCTGCTGATTCGCCGCCGCCTGACGCCGCAGTTGCTCCAGCTCACGACGGAGTTCCTCGGTCTCGCGGCGCAGCTGTTCCTGCTGCCAGCGCTCTTCCTCGGTAAGATTATTGCGTTGGTTCGTTTGCTGCGCGAGGTTCTCCTGACGTCGCGCGAGTTCCTGGAGCTTGGCGATCGCTTCGTCAATCTCCTGTTCCTCGCGGCTACCGAAGGAAACCGCCGATTCGGTCTCGTACTGGTTCTTGTCCAGGTCCATCTCGAGCTCGAACAGCTCGGCGAGATCACGGCCGGCGAAACCGCCGCCGCCACCGCCACCGCCCTGGTTAAACGCGACCTGAATATCGGTGAAGACGGATTCTGCCTTCAGTAGATACTGCAGCGCCGTTTGCTCGGGCGGCACCGCTTCGGTGAACTCCACCTCGGCCAGGCGCTCGGCTGCGGGCAGCATCGCCTCGGCCGCACTCTCCAGGGCCTGCACGAAGGTCCTGATCTGTTCATCCGCGCTCGTGAGCTGCCTCGCCCGGGTACGCGAGGCCAACGTCTGCGCCTGATCGGCGAGCGTGCGCTGCAGCTCCGCCAGCAACGCGCCATTGTCCTCGATCTGCTGCTCGTCCTGGAAGCCAGTCTGCTCGTCCTGCTGCCGTATCAGGTTCCAGGTCGCGACGAGGATTTCTTTCTGGCGTTGCGAGATCTCGTTCTGCTCTCCGCCCATGCCACCGCCGCCGCCACCGCCGGCCTGCGAAGACTGGGAGAAGTTTCGTTCGAAAGGTTGTACCTCAACGAAGTACAGGTCTGTCCGCATCGAGGATTCGCGGTCATGGGCCTCGGCGAAATACGAAATCAGATCGCCGGGCTCCAGGCCCGTGTCGGCCGTCTCCGGACTCTGCTCGTCGATCTGCTCGTCGATCTGCTCGTCCAGGAAATCCAGAATCCTGAACTCGTCCGACTTGGCGATATCTTCGAGATAGAGAATCTCTTCGCTGAGGGCAGAGTCACCTTCGACATCGAGTGGCGTGATCTGCCACTCCCCGCCGTTGACGGCATAGTGCAGCTCCAGCCGGTCCAGCCCGAAGTCATCGCTGGCCTGGACACGCACCGTGACTTCTTCGATATTGCTGGCCCGCCAGTCTCGACCTGGCTTGACGACGGTGACTACCGGCCGATTGTCCGCCACCACATCGATAAAATAAGTATCGGAGAGTCGTACCGGATCGCCGTTGAATAGCGTGGTGACGAAGTACTCGCCTTCCTCGGTCACTTCTAACGTGGCCGTCGCGACCGAACCCGTGGGAGACATCGTCAACGCGTCACCGTTGACGACAAGCTCCGCATCGCCGAGCGGTTGATCGGTACGGATCTCGACTTCCACCTCGGTTCCTGCGACCGCGCGGATGTCGTAACCCGGGTCGTCGGTTTTCGTTTCGAGCTGCGTCCACCGGGGATAGTGGTAGGTCAGCTTGATAGTGTTGATGCGCGGTAGATCGACTACCTCGATCTCGAACTCGGGACTGCGCACCCCCGCCGACGTCACGTAATAACGCAGCGGCTCGCGCAGCGCGAAAAATCTGAAGTCGAAGCCTTCCTCCTCTGCGACCTCCATGGGCGCGCTCTCCCAGGTGTCGCTCCCTTCGAACAGGGCGAAAACTTCCGCCTCCAGCGGATCGAAACCCGCGGCCTGGGCCGTGATCAACAGGTCGCCGCCACGTCGGACGGCGCCGTCGCCGGGGCTCACGATGATACGTTGCGGCGGCAGCGTGTCGGATATCGCCCAGCCGGCCCAAAGGTGGCGCACGCCGTAGCGCCAGTTGTCGGGACCAAACGCGGCGAACCACAACAACGCGCCCACAGCGACTGCCGTTATCGCCGCCGGCACGGAGATCTCCCAAGTCGGCATGCGTAACGCGACCGGGATGCGCCGCGCGACCTTTAACGTATCTTCGGCCAGCAGCCCTAAGAATGGCGAACGCCGTTCCGCGTCTTCGGACGCCTTCGCGATCCCTTGATAGGTTTCAACGCGCCCGTCGAAATCCGGCGCGCGCCGTTCGATTTCCTGCACACCCTCGGTACGCCGCAGCGCACGCAGCGGAAAGGCCAGCAGCCCGATGACGAGGCCGGCCAGGAGCAACACGAGGACGAGGCGCGCGCCAACCATGAGCTCATTGGGGAATGCCTGGCGCGTACCCAGATACACGGCCCCCAGCGTGAGGATCAGCGCAGCAATCGATAGAGCCGCAGCACCGCGAGCGACGATCAATGCTCTGAGCCGGCGACGGAACGCGCTTAGATAGCTCTCCAATTGTGCCTGTATGGTCATGTGGCGATGCCCCTCCGGACCCTAAGATGCCAGTTTCCGACCCAGGATTCCACGACTCCGATCACGGCCAGTAGCGCCAGGAGCCACGGCCATAGTGGCGTCGGGGGCGTTTCGGCCACGCCGACCGCGTCGCTCAACACGCTTGGCGACGCTCCGGGGCTCAAGCCAAGCCAGCGCGACACCGCGTTGGGCTCCATCGGAGTCAGGTCTGATTCTCTTGGATCCACATTCACGGCGACGAGTTCCGTCTGGCCCGCGCCCACGATCTCGTAGAACCCCGTTTTGTCCAATAGCACCTCGTCTCCCGACCCCGTGCCGGCGAGGCCGAGCGCCTTGTTGCCGTCCGGGTCGAATATCTGCCCGCCAACGAGGCCGACGGCACGCGGTGACAGTGTACTACCCAGGTTGGCTTCACCACTCAATCCCAGACCGCCGGTCAGGTAACTCGAAAGCTCGGCCATAAACGGCACGAAGACCGGTTTCACGGGCAGATCATTCCACTCCCGGTCCAACGAAGAGGTAAATACCAACACCCGGCCGTCGCCGAGCACGTGGTCTATCAGTAGCGGCGTGCCGTCATCCAGTTGGATCATGACGCTATCGGCATCGTCGGGTGTCACGGCTAAATAACGAAAGAACTTCGCCGAACGCAACTCGTCTACGCTGTTCAGGGCCGGATGAGTTCGGTCCAGATTGCCGACGGTCGCGTAGTCGCCGCCGGTCTCGCCGAATTGAGAGACAGCGCGAAACTCGTGGTTCGTGACCGGCACCTGGCCCAGCCCGGCAGCCCGCGGACCGAGCGCCATCAAGAGTGAGCCGCCAGCAGCAACATGGTCCCGCAATTGCGCCGAATCTTCTTCCGCGAGCGCCCCCCCATCCCCGACGATGATCAACGCATAGTCCGCAAGCGTCTTGTCGGGTAACGCCGCCGGTACGATCTGTTCGATCTGCAAGGCGAGCTCCGGCAGCGTATTCATCGCCGCCGAGATAAACAGCGCATCCCGGCCGCGCGGGTCGCCGGCGACGAGCAGGACAGGAATCGGCAATGGGCGTCTCACCACGAGCGCTCTGTGGTCATCGACCGTCAATTCATCGCCGGGCATGAGCACTGCACGGACACGGTTCGCGCCCGACTCGAGCTCCAGGCCGTCGAAACTGAGCTGGGCTCCCGCTCCGGCAGGCACGGCGACACGCTGTCTCGCCACCTCGTCGCCATTGAGTTCGAGTACGACTGTCATCTCCGCGGCGTCGGTGTCATAGCCGCGAATGCCGACGGCCACCTCCGACGAAGCAGCCGTCCAACCCAGGCCGTCGATGCTCCAGTTCGCCTCGCCCGCCGCGGAGACGTCATGTACGCGAAGCTCCAGAGGCGCCCGCGGCGCCAGGTCTGCGAAACGAGTCGGCGATGATGCCTGCTGGAGATCGGTTACGAGGTGCAGCACGACGGGCATCTCGACGCCTCGCAAGACCCCATCCACGGCGCTGATAATCTGGCCGTAGTCGATGCGGAACAATCCCGGCTCCAGTGCGTTGAGTCCCTGCCTCAATCTGGTCCGGTCCAGGGACGGCTCCACGAGGACGCGGGTCAGGCGTCCCGCGGCAACGAGTTGGCCCAGGTCCGTCGAGTCCATGTCGTCAATGAGGTCTGCGGCGATATCCCGTGCCCGTGCCCAGCGCTGGCCGTAACCCATGGACGCGGAGACATCCATGACGATGACCTGCAGGCGCGCGCTTTCGCCGAGGAACGTCTGCGCAGCCCCCTGTAAGGCCGGCCGCGCGAATGCCAGCGCCAGGAGAACCAGTAGTCCTATTCGTAACGCGAGCAGTAGTAAATATTGCAGCTTCTTCGCCAATACGCGCCGCGGCTCCCCCGGCTCAAGAAACATGACGGAGCTGAACGGCTGGCGGTTGGGATTTTCCGAGGAGAGACGGTGTAGCCAGATCGGTAACCCTAAGGCGAGTAGACCGACGAGGAATGCCGGGGCGAGTAGCGTCATGGCCGTGTCACCACGATCAACCCCGCCGCTCGCGGAAGAGCAGATAGTTACGCAGTGCGGTATCCAAAGGGTCCGCGATATTCACCATCTTATGGTCGGCAGCCGCCCCCGCGGCCGCATCGCTAAGTGCCGCGATGTGCTCCTTGATGCGCTCCCGGTAACGCGAATGCATAAAGATCGGCGAGACCTCCATCGCTTCGCCGGTCTCCATGTCCTCCAGCAAAACGGATTCCTTGAGCTCCGGTTTGAGTTCTTGCGGGTCCAATAGTTGGAACAGGATCACATCCTGTCCCTGGTAAGCCAGCGGTTGGACGCTCTTGATCATCGCTTCCGGGTCGCAATAGAAATCCGAGATGACCGCGACCAGCCCGCGCCCCGACCGATACTGCCGAAAGCGCTCGAACGGCACGCCGAGATCGGTCCCGGTGCCGGGCGTCGCACGGTCGATCGCGTGAAGCACGCCGCTGAGTCTGCCCGGCTGCGACGAGGGTGGGCGATGCTCTCGCACTTCGTCGTCGAAGACGATGAGGCCCACCGCATCGTGCTGGCGCGAAGCCAGGTAGGCGAGCGTCGCGGCGAGGAACTTCGCATACTGGAGCTTGGTTATCGCGCCGGAACCGTAGCCCATGGAGGCGCTCGCATCCAGCAGTATCACCAGATGCGTATTGGTCTCGCCGAGATATCGCTTCACATAGGTGCGATCGGTACGGGCGTAAACGTTCCAGTCCATGAAACGCGGGTCATCGCCCTCCGCGTAGGCGCGATATTCCGCGAACTCCTGGCTGAAGCCGAAGAACGGGGAGCGATGCAGGCCATTGAGAAAGCCATGCACAGCCGCACGCGCGACGAGCTCGAGGTTCGACAGGCTCGCCAGCACCTTCGGATCGAGGAGTTGTCGTGGCGTTCCAGAGGCTCGCGAGCTCATCGATTG
>JAZFYK010000014.1:0-3358 GCA_036443505.1 Gammaproteobacteria bacterium
CCGGCGAATACGGCGATCAAGCCGCCGATAATCACCCCTTGTCTTAGTCGTATCATTGCCTTCCCCTCGTTGCCGCGCTAGCCGGGAGCGACGAATAGTCTATAAGGATACGTTCGCCGAGCCAATATCTGCAATCCCGAAGATACAGTTCCTTGCCGATCTTGTAAGCAGATGAAGTTCACAGCCTCATCTGGCAACACACCACGGCAGGCGACTACTCGAATTGTTTTATCCGCTTTCGAAAACTGCCGTTCCGCTGACAGCCTACGATGGTTGAAACTGTCCGTCAGCTACCGTGTCACCGGTCTCCAGATCCACAAGCCAGGTACGCACAGGCCGATTCGAAGGGATTCTGACTCGCGCCTCGTATTCTCTTCCCGCTATAGCATCGAAGCAGAGCATCGAGTTTAGCCGTGCTGTTGTTGTACCCTCGGTCGGAGTGTACACAAGCCGTAGTGTCACGCATCTGTCACCCGGTAGGACTCGAATCTCGCCTAAATTCGGCACGTCCAGAGAATCAACAGACGTAAAGAAAGATCGTCCTGGCGCAACATCTTGCGCACCGGTCTGTGCATCCACTGTAATTCTCGTGGTCTGGACAAGCGCTGTTTCACTGTCTGGCCGCGGTGGGCCGTCATACGCCTGAAACGAAGTACACGATGCCACGGCGAGACAGATCACGATAGCCGTGAACGTTGTTCTGATTTTCATCTCTAAACCCCCTCGTGAAATAAGAGACAACTATCCTTAGAGTAGCGTATTTTTAGCTTCGGCGGAGGCATGGTCATGGTCTCGGGCGAATTGACTCTTTGAAGTATAATAGTGCAGTCATGCGAGAAGCCGATCGTGAGTCACTCGAAGCGGGGCGCATCGCCGTCGATGCCATCCACGCACTCGCCTGACGCTGAGACCAGCTGGGTGTCCGGGGCCGGAATCAACTCATCGGCGCGCAGTCTGCCCGTTCTTCTAGTGCTTTTCGTCGGCAGCGGCTGCGCCGCGCTCATCTACGAGGTCGTTTGGTTCGAGCTACTGCGCCAGGTGATCGGGGCATCTTCCGTGTCGCTGGCCATCGTGCTGACCAGCTACATGGGTGGGTTGTTTCTCGGTAGCTGGGGGTTCCCTCGCTGGGTCTCTCGTGCTCACCACCCGCTCAAAGTTTATGCGCTCCTCGAATTCGGCATCGGCGTGATCGGACTCGCGCTACTCGTTGCGCTGCCACTGGTCAGGCTGATCTATGTTTCTGGGGTGGGTTACGGACCCGCCGGTATTCTGCTTCGCGCGCTCGTGTGTCTGATGTGCCTGCTGCCGCCGACCATCCTGATGGGAGCGACGCTACCGGCCATCGCGAGATGGATGACCGTGACCCGTGCCGGCATCTCCAGACTCGGGTTCCTCTATATGGCGAATATCGCCGGCGCGGTGTTCGGTACGCTGCTCGCCGGCTTCTATCTGCTCCCGGTCCACGACATGCTCGTTGCGAGCGCGGTGGCGGCGACGGTGAATCTCTCGGTCGCACTGGTGGCGCTTGCACTCGCGCGGCAGGCTCCCGAGGCCCAGCCAAGCGAAGCCGCCCCGGCAGAGACGCGACCGGCACACGCAGCGCGAGTCGATCCGAAGCTCGTGCACATCATTATCGGCCTATCCGGCCTCACGGCCCTGGGTGCCCAGGTCGTCTGGACAAGACTGATGTCGCTTCTGTTCGGTGCGTCCGTGTACACGTTCACGATCATCCTCGCCGTGTTCCTGCTGGGATTGAGTATCGGCTCCAGCGTGGGGGCCTATCTCACCCGGCGCAGCGCACGACCTGACCTCGGGCTTGCCTGGAGCCAGCTCGGGCTGGTCTTCGCCATACCGTTCTGCGCGTACATGATCGTCGACGTGTTACCGTTCTGGGTGCTCGACGGCGAGGCCTACGCGCAACTCTTCACGCGCTTCGCCCACGACCTCCGGCGGGCCGTCGTCGCGCTGTTGCCGGCGACCGTGTTGTGGGGGGTCAGCTTCCCTCTGGCGCTGGCTGCCGCCCGGCGGGGTGACGAAGAACCCGGCCGCCTCGTGGGCGGCGTCTATGCCGCGAATACCTTGGGCGCCATCGTCGGCGCCATGGCTTTCGGGATGCTGCTGATCCCCTGGATCGGGACCGAGCGCTGTCAGCAGCTATTGACGTTGTTGTCGGGGATCGCAGCCATCGTGCTCCTGGTCGCGGCCCTGCGCCGCGCGGACGTCGCCTCACCCGCGTTCTCGGTGAGGGCGATTGCCGCGAGCGGCTTGGCCGTGCTCGGCCTCAGCGGCTGGGTCGTGGCGACATCCGCGCCGCTCGATCCACGGCTCGTGGGCTACGGGCAAGAGCATGACAAGTGGGACTGGTCACGGGAGTACGAATTCGTCGGCGAAGGCCGGGTCTCCTCGGTGGCCGTCAGCCGCTGGCCTGACGAGTTCGGGACCCGTGTCTTTCACGTAGGCGGCAAGATCGTCGCTTCCGACCACCCGCAGGACATGCGGCTGCAGCGAATGCTGGGGCACCTCCCCGGTCTCTTCCATCCCGATCCGAAGTCTGTGCTAATCGTCGGCTTCGGCGCCGGGGTGACGGCGGGCTCGTTCGTGAACTACCCGGGAATCGAGCGCATCGTGATCTGCGAGATCGAGCCCTTGGTGCTTGCGGCTGCCGGAGAGTATTTCGCCGGCGAAAATTACGACGTCCTGAACGATCCGCGCACCGAGATTATCTACGACGATGCGCGACACTTCATTGCGACGACCGAGGAGACGTTCGACATCATCACGTCGGACCCCATCCACCCGTGGGTCAAGGGCTCCGCGGCGCTGTATTCGTCGGAGTATTTCGAGCTCGTCAAGAGTCGCCTGAGCCCCGGCGGACTCGTGACTCAGTGGGTGCCCATGTATCAGTCGAGCGAGGAGGTCGTCAAGACCGAAATCGCGACCTTCGTCGAAGCGTTCCCGCAGGCTACCCTATGGAACCCCGACGCGGTTGGAGGCGGCTACGATCTGGTGATCCTCGGCCAACGGCAGCCGCTCAGAATCGACGTACTCGAAGTGCTAGCGAGGCTCGGCCGGCTACCTACGGTCCAGGGCTCCCTTCGGGCGGTGGGGTTTCGGACCTTGGCCGACCTGCTCAGCACCTATGCCAGCAGCGGGACGGACCTCAGGCCGTGGCTCAGGGATGCCGAGATCAACCGCGATCGCAGCCTTCGGCTGCAGTACATGGCCGGGTTGACCGTGGACCGCTATGACGCACCGGCTGTGTATCAGGCGCTGCTGCCGTATCGCAGATACCCGCAGGAAAGTTTCGTGGTACCGGCTGGAGATGAGAGTCTGCTACGGCGCACCTTCGAAGACGCCG
>JAZFYK010000015.1:0-32262 GCA_036443505.1 Gammaproteobacteria bacterium
AGCTTCGCACCCGTCGTCGATCTCGACCGCGGCCTGGCCGATGTCATAGGGGACCGCGCGCTTCATTCGAGTGCGACCGCCGTAAGCCAGCTGGCGTCCGAGTTTACGACCGGAGCTCACGAAGCCGGGATGGTCGTCACGGCCAAACATTTTCCGACACACGCCGGCGTGGTCAGCGATTCGCACACGGAGTCGGCCTCTGATCTTAGGGAATTCAGTGACTTATGGGATGATCTCCAGCCCTACCGGCACCTGATCAGTTCGCGGCTGGATGCGATCATGGTGACCCACGTCAGCTTCCCCGCGGTCGATCCTCTGCCCGCGAGCTTCTCGTCCTGGTGGCTAAAAGCGCAGCTGCGTGACGAACTCGGTTTCGGCGGTGCGATCGTGTCGGATGATATCGCGATGGCTGGTGCGAACGCCGTGGGCAGCTGTGCGGAACGCGCGTTAAAGGCGATCGCCGCAGGCTGTGACATGATCCTGTTGTGCAACTCGCCGGAGGAGATTCCGGCGGTCATCGACGCTTTGGAAGACTACCTGAGCCCCCCTTCCCAGTTGCATCTGATACGACTTCGTGGTCAACGACGGGAGGCATGGGAGTCCCTGCGATCCTCAGCCGCATGGCGAGAGGCTCGTCAATTGATAGACGATTTGTCCGCCACGCCGCCGCTCCGGCTCGAGGGCTGACCGAGATGGGTCACGGCGAAGCGGTAGAAGATGCGCTGGCGACACTCGAAGCCGCACGGGAAATCTACACCGCAGCGCAGGTAGATGCGGCACTCGCTCGTATGGCGGAGGAGGTCACACAAGCTGTTCAGCACGACAATCCCATTGTGTTGGCCGTGATGCGTGGCGGCGCATTCACTGCGACGCAGCTCTGTCGCCGCCTGACGTTTCCGTACCAGTTCGATTTCGTACACGGCACGCGTTACGGCGATCGCCTGACCGGAGGCGAGCTGAGTTGGCCCGTGCGCCCTTCTGCTGATCTCGCCGGCCGCACTGTTGTCGTAGTGGACGATATTCTCGATCGAGGGCTTACCTTGCAGGCGTTGTACGAGGCACTCCAGCATATCGGTGTCATGGCAACCTACTCAGCGGTTCTAGTGTCTAAAGCCGTCGCCGAGTCGGCATCCAGGCCAATCGTCGATTTCGTCGGACTCCACGTCGATGACGTTTATGTCTTCGGCTGCGGTATGGATTACAAGGGCTACTGGCGAGGGTTACCTTCGTTGTTCGCGTTGGCGTCGTGATGGCGCATGACCTGGGGCTTATCATCGGTAGTGGCCTTGACGATCTCGGCCTGACGATCTCGAGTCGCAGCCCTGCCAAGACTCCCTTCGGGCCACCGTCGAGCCCGATTCTAACGGCTGCCATTGGCGCGTCCCGAGTCGCATGTATCGCACGCCATGGAGAGAAGCAAACGATTCCACCTCACGCGGTGAACTATCGGGCGAACCTGTGGAGTTTGCACCAACACGGCATACGGCGCTGCCTGGCCATCAACTCGGTCGGAGCGATCGACCCCGGCTTCGAGCCCGGTACGCTCGCGATTCCGGATCAGCTTATCGACTATACGTGGGGTCGTGAACATTCCTTCTACGATGGCAGCAGCGACGAACTCGAGCACGTCGAGTTCACGGAGCCACTCGATCCCGAGCTGCGCGGACGGATCGCGGCAGCTGCGCAGGCGATCGATTGTTCGGTTCGCGCTGGAGTCTATGGCGTGACTCAGGGGCCGAGGCTGGAGACGGCTGCGGAGATCGACCGCCTCGCACGGGATGGGTGCGCCATGGTGGGCATGACCGCCATGCCGGAAGCCGCACTGGCCCGGGAGCTCGGAATCGCCTATGCGGTGTGTGCCGTCGCGGTCAACCACGCCGCGGGTCGGGCGGCAGGCGACACGACGATCCATGCCCAGCTGGAGCGCCACAAGCGTCTCGGCATGCAGCGCGTCGCTGCGCTGCTCGATGCGCTCGTCCCGGAGCTGATCGACGCAAACTGATCCTGCTGTCGAGCGACGCTGACATTCGGGTGTGATGTGTGTCCTTGATCCCCGAGCGGGTTTTCGGCCAGCATTGACGGGCTCTTTCTCGGAAGGAACCCAGACGCAAAGTGAAGCAGCTGAGCCGCCAGATTCTGGAGCAGATTCTTAGCTTAAGCTCCGAAGGAATCATCGTCGCGGACGCGCGTGATCCCGGCTTTCCGGTCGTCTACGCCAACCCGGCGTACGAACGCTGCAGCGGCTATAGCGCCGACGAGCTACTGGGCCGGGGCTTGCCCTTGTTGAGTCACAAGAGCCTGGACCGGCGCGAGGCGGCCCTCTTGAAGGCGGCGCTGGATCATGGCGAGCCCTATGAGGCGACCGTCGTGGACTCCCATAAGGATGGTACGAGTTGGGTCAGCCAACTGCGTGTAGAGCCACTCTACGGCCCGCGCGGTCCGGTCAGGTATTTCCTATTGGCGCAAAATCCCCTGTCCGGAGAGCAGCGAGGCGGCTCGGGCATCGAAGTCGGGATGCTGCAACGGGAGATTCAACGGGCGCGTCAGGAACTCGCCGGTATGGGTCGGCGGGAACCGATTACCGGCGTGCTCCGCTATGACGACTTCCTGGAGCTTGCGGCGAGAGATTTTCGAATGGCCAGGCGGGATGAACGACTCGTAGCCGTGATCCTGCTCGACGTCGTCGATCTGGACGCTTACCGCCAGACGTTCGGTACCAAAGCGGCCGATTCGTGTCTACGAATGATCGCCGGGAAGGTCAACGGTGCCCTGAGGCGCTCCGGGGATCTGTGCGCTCGTGCGGATGAGCACAGCATCATCGCGCTGACTCACGGTCAGGCGATCGACGATATCCGCTCGCTCGCGATGCAACTTGCCGCCAATGTGTGTGACCTGGGGCTACACAACCCGCACGGGCGTCATGGGCGCTACATAGGAGTTCAGGTCGGCATCGCGGGTGGCATACCCGACGGAGACTACACGCCCGAGGTTGCGATCGCCCAGGCCCGTGAGGATCTATCGTCACGGCAACCAATCCACGCGGCGCGATTCGACGCCAGCGTCTAGCCTCAGGCCGCCGGGGTCAGGTCGTCTTCCGGGGCCTCCAGTTCCTCCGGCTGAGGTCTAACGAGCACGAGCACACCGAACGCCGGATGATCGAAGAAGTGTAGTTCGCCGCTGCGAATACGACGTTGGACGTTCAGATCGTACCGAGCAGGGAGGGTGATCTCCTCGAGGCCGACGCTCGCGGGGTATAGAAGCTCCCCAGCCGCCCGCACGGACTGATAACGAAGCGCGATGGTTACATGCAGGAATCGTCTCAGATGCAGCGTGATCGTCCCAAGCGGATTGACCGTTCCGAGCAGGGGCAGATCGAACGGTATGGCCAGCTCTTCCGGTAAGCCTTCTTGCACCCAGCCTCCATGAATCAGCGGCGTATAGGCGTCCAGCAGCTCGAGTTTGTCGTAGGCGTCCGTTAGTTCGAGCTCCTCCGCGCTAAGGAGCCGATACCAGGATTTTTCGCCCTCAGGCATAGGATCCTTGGCAGGCGCCTCGGCGAAGTCCCCCGTTGTGAAGCTCTCCTCGGTAAATTCTTCCGTTGTGAAGTCCTCCTCGGCGAATTCCTCCGTTGCGGGTATCTCCCCGGCATCCGTTTCGGCCGTGGCAAGCGGCTGGAAACGGTCCACGGTCAGGATGCTCTGCCCGACCGGTAAGAAGGCGGACGGTTGTCCCGGAAGCGCTTCGAGCCGGCTGGTCGGTATGCCGGGTTTGGTCGGGACAAGCGCCGGCGAGTCCTCGTCCAGCATCAGCAAGGCGCCCAGTAGTCGAGCCGAGACATCGGGTTCGATGCGCTTATCGGTCTCCAATAACGTCGGATTGAGCAAGTCGAGCAGCGTACCTCGCGGCATTTGCTCGAATCGTTCCTCCGCAGGGCCGAAATCATGGTAGGCAAAGGCGATAACCTCAACCTGAAATTTTGGCAGTGCTTTGACGTCCTCTTCGATCGAGCCGGTAGGGCCCGGCGATCCTGGAATTCCCTGGGCGGAGCAGATTGCCAGGAATCCCCATTGCATCCCGATCCAGAGCAACACTCGATTGACGTTGTGTACTCGCATGGCAGAATTATAGCTCGCCTGTTGCAACAGGCGGGAGGGCCCGTCCCCGGCCGACTCAGGCCGCGGCGGACGTCTCGCTGGTGGCACCGAGTTGTACCAGTAGGGCCTCCGCAGCACCGATTCGTTCCTCGTCCCGCTCCAGCGCCCAGCGGAAGCGCAACTTGAACGGCCCGTCGAGGCTGTAGGTCTCAGGTTGATCTTCCACCATGGCGACGAGAACGATAGCGTCGATAGCGGCGCGTTCGCCGAATCGCAGGCTGCCGCCCCTATTCTCCGCCTGGATCTTCGTCACCCCCAGTTGTTGCGCGAGCAACTTGAGCCGAGTTAGTTCGAAGAGCGTTCGCGTTGCCGTGGGGAGCAAACCGAATCGATCGATGAGCTCGACCTGTAACTCTTCAAGGCCTGCCGCAGACACGGCGCTCGCAATACGCTTGTAATGAACCAGACGCATGTGCACATCGGGCATGTAGTCGTCGGGGATCAGAGCGGGCAGACCGAGCTCGATCTCCGCTCCGTGCTTCGCGGGATCCTCAAGCTCAGGTTCTTTCCCCGCGCGCAACGATGCCACCGCTCTGGCCAGCAGCTCGTTATAGAGTGCGAAGCCAATAGCCTGAATCTGGCCGCTTTGCTCCTCGCCGAGTAACTCTCCCGCCCCACGAATCTCCAGATCATGTGTCGCAAGGACGAAACCGGAACCCAGTTCCTCCAGGGCTTCGATCGCTTCCAGTCGCTTGGCCGCGTCCGCGGTCAATAACCGCGGCGGCGGCGCGATGAGATAGGCATAGGCCTGGTGGTGGGAACGGCCGACGCGTCCTCGTAACTGATGAAGCTGAGCGAGTCCGAGACGGTCGGCACGGTTGATGACGATGGTGTTGGCCGTTGGGACGTCGATACCGCTCTCGATGATTGTCGTACACACGAGCAGGTTGAATCGCCTGTGGTAGAAGTCCAGCATGACACCTTCGAGTGCCCGCTCCGACATCTGTCCGTGGGCAACTTCGATCGTCGCCTCCGGAAGTAGCTCGTTCAGCTTCGCCGCGATCTTGTCGATATCCTGGACTCGGTTGTGGATGAAATAGATCTGTCCGCCACGTCGAATTTCTCGCAGGACGGCTTCGCGTATGGCTTGGTTGCTCCACTCGCCGATAAATGTCTTTATCGATAGGCGCCCCGCGGGCGGGGTTGCGATCAGCGATAGATCCCGAAGACCTCCCAGCGCCATATTGAGGGTCCTAGGAATAGGCGTTGCCGTCAGCGTGAGCATGTCGACATCGGCTCGCAACTTCTTCAACTGCTCCTTATGCCGAACTCCGAAGCGGTGCTCTTCGTCCACGATAACCAGACCGAGGCGCTTGAAGTTGATGTCGCCGCTAAACAGTTTGTGCGTAGCGATCACAACGTCGACCGTGCCGTCCTTTAGTCCCGACACGACCGCTTTGGCGGACCGGGTGCTGCGGAAGCGCGACAGTAGCTCGATTCGCACCGGCCAGTCGGCGAATCGATCCGAGAAGGTACGCTGATGTTGCTGGGCGAGGAGTGTAGTAGGAACGAGGACCGCTACCTGATGACCCGCATGGACAGCGACGAATGCCGCCCTCAGCGCGACCTCTGTCTTGCCGAAACCGACGTCACCGCAAATTACTCGATCCATCGGCCGCCGGCTGGCCAGGTCGTCGATGACTTGCTGTACAGCCTCCAGCTGATCCGCAGTCTCTTCGAACGGGAACTCGAGGGCGAAGCGCTGGTAGAGATCTTCGTCGACTGGCAGCGTAATGCCTTGCCTGGCTGCTCTTTGTGCGTAGAGACCGAGTAGCTCCGCAGCGACGTCTCGTACCTGCTTCGCCGCCTTGCGCTTTGCCTTCGACCACTGGTCCGACCCGAGCCGATGCAATGGCGCCTGCTCCGGAGACGCGCCGGTATAGCGAGTCACGAGATGCAGGTTGTAGACGGGGACGTACAACTTGTCGCCGTCCGCGTATTCCAGTAGCAGAAACTCAGTCATCGATTCATCGACCTCGAGTACCGACAGGCTCTTGAGTCCCTGGTAGCGGCCGACGCCGTACTCTTCGTGAACCACGGGCGCGCCCACCCGCAGATCCGTGAGCTCTCCAATGATGGCTTCGGGGTCTCGCTGTGCTCGCCGATATCTGCGCCGACTTCTCTGACGGGGACGGTCGACTCCGAGCTGCTCCGCGGTGACGACCTTCAGCCGCTTATCCGGTAGTGCGAGGCCTTCCTCGAGTTCGCCTACGGCGAGACTCAGGCGCCGCTCGCCCGACAGGAAGTCCTGCCACCCGGAGACCGCCATCGGGGCAAGTCCGCGACCGCTTAGTAGTTGAGTCAGAACTTCTCGGCGCCCAGGGGACGACGTGACGACCAGGGTACGTACCGCGTCGTCCGCCTCCAGCCAGCGAGTGATGGGGTCCTGCTCGCCTGCCTGGCTGGAACTCAATGGATGAGCGGTACCCGCATTGAATGTGAGCGTGTCCTCGGTGGCAGGCAGCTCCTTCGCGCACACGTGGACGCTGTGCCGACGGCGAAGTTCTTTCTTCAGTGTCTCGGGACTCCAGAAAGCGACGTCCGGGGGCAGGATCGGACGCTCCGGATCGCCGGAGAGCTGTGCATAACGCTCCTCAATGAGTGTCCAGCCGGTATCCAGACCCTCCAGAGCATCTTCCAGGAAGACGAGCAGCGCGTCGTGCGGAAGATGATCTAGCAGCGAGGTGGTCGTATCGAAGAAGAGCGGTAGATAATATTCAATGCCGGCAGGCAACTGCGCCTCGGAGATGTTGCGATATACGCTCGAGCGATTCGGTTCTCCCGGAAGATGATCCCGGAAGCGCTGCCTGAAGCTGCGAATGGCATCAGCATCGAAGGGAAATTCCCTCGCGGGCAGGATTCGTATCTGTTCGACCTCGCCGGTGGTGAGCTGGGTCTCAGGATCAAAGAGTCGCAGGCTCTCGATCTCTTCATCGAACAGGTCGATGCGCGTAGGTTGTTCGGCGCCCGTGGCGAAGACGTCCAATAGCGATCCTCTTACGGCAAACTCGCCAGGATCGACGACCTTCTCGACGTGCAGATAACCGTGACTCACGAGCTGTTCGCGCATGGACTGTCGATCGAGGTGCTCGCCTACCCGGACAGACAGGGAACGTGCCGCGATGAACTCGGGCGCCGGTAGCCGAGTCAGGAGTGCCTGCGAGTTGACGACGAGGGGGGCCGCGTGACCGTGCGCGAGCCTGGACAGCGTCGCGAGCCTTTCGGCTACCAGTTCCTGCGGCGGTGAGAAAACATCATAGGGCAGAGTTTCGTAGTCGCTGAAGCGGCCGACGGTCGGGTCGCTCATAAAGAAGGGTAACTCCCGTTCCAGCCGGTCGGCCGCGGCAGCTGAATGCGTCACCACGCACACTAACCCCGGGTACTCTCTGGCGGCTTGCGCCACGGCGAGACTCTGTGCCGCGCCGTAGAGCTGCCCCCATTCAACGCGGGGGTGTTGCGGTCCCGGCAGTCCTAGCCGGAGTAGGCCATCGTCCGAATCCATCTGCGCTGTTCGCCCTGACGTAACGGCGAATTATCCCACAGGGACGCCTATTGTCGTTTCTCGATAACCTATGGGGTGATACTGGGTAGGAACGGCCGCCTGGCCGCGATACGCTACGAAGATTCGCCGCTAGCGAGTGATTACTGTGTCACCACCGCATGGATAACGAGATCGAACTCGAAATAGACCGCGAAGCCCGGATAGTCCCATCGGGCGATGGGGGGGTCGCCGACGGCCGGCTGCTGGCTGGTCGGCGTACCGAAGTTCGCTTGCACGCGCTCCATGCTCGTACCCCGAACCGGCCGCAGATGGCTGGACGTATTGGCGACATCGAGACCATCCAGGAGCAGGCTCTCTGCAGTCGCCAAAGGAGCGACGAGCAGCAGGCCACATGTGATGAGTTTCTTGAGCAAAGTTCTCTCCCGGGGCGTTGTGCGCCGACTATACCACCGCGAAGTGGTCCGAGAAACGCGATGGCTGCCAGTTTGAGTGCTGCGTCACAGTTCCACTAAAGCACTGATCGGAGCCGAATTTATTACATAACGCACTGTTATTCATTGGCTTTAAACGCCTGTGGATAAACGCCGGCCAGCGGCGAGACCGGACGCGCGAGCCAGCGGATGGCAACCCGGCCGACCGTCTCCATATCACGACTGCTGAGGGCGGCTGTGCTTTAATGCTGCGCAATGTTCTATCCATTGGAATGTTTTATCGCGCTGCGGTATTTGCGGGCCCGCCGGCACCGCGGATTCGCGTCGTTCATCACCATGGCCTCTGTGTTCGGAATGGCGCTCGGTGTCGCTGCCCTGATCGTGGTGCTGTCCGTGATGAATGGCCTGGAGACCGAGCTTCGAACACGACTTCTGAGCATGACCGCACATGCGACGTTGGCCAACGCCCAAGAGGGCGTGAACGACTGGCAGGCGCTCAAGGCGCAGCTCGTTCAGTATCCGGGGGTCCTCGGCGTGTCGCCCTATGTGCTGGTCGAGGGAATGCTGGGCTCGGGGTCCAACTTGCGCCCGGCTGTCGTCCGCGGGATCCTGCCGGAGGAGGAGACGGCCGTATCTCAGATCGGGGACTTCCTGCAGGCTGGTCGTCTTGACGACCTCGAAGCTGGCGCGCGGCGCATCATCCTTGGCCGAATCCTGGCGCTCAATCTGGGCGTTGGCGTCGGCGACCGGGTCAACCTCCTCTTACCGAAGGTGCAGAACGGCAGGCCGACGGCATTACTGCGCAGTTTTCAAGTGAGCGGAGTATTCGCCGCGGGGATGCAGCAACACGATGCCGGGCTTGCGCTGATACATCTCGACGACGCGAGCGAGCTCAAGGGATTCGCGGGCCGTGCCGGGGGCGTTGCAGTGCGACTGGAGGATCCGATGGCCGTCCGCGAGCTCGCTGGCAGGCTCCCTCAGCCACTAGACGGCTCCCCCACCTATTCCGATTGGACGATCGAGAATCAAAATTATTTTCGCGCTATTCGTATCGAGAAAACGATGATGGCGTTGCTCCTAACGCTGATTATTGCCGTCGCGGCGTTCAACATCGTGGCGTCGCTGATCATGGTCGTGACCGACAAGAACAAGGACATCGCCATACTGCGGACCTATGGTCTGGAGCCTGAGCGTGTATCGAGAATATTCATGATCCAGGGATCGATAATCGGCATATCGGGCATGCTCCTCGGTCTCGTACTCGGCCTCACGCTTGCCTTCAACGTCGAGACGATCTTCCCGTGGTTGGAGCGCGTTTTCAGTTTCCAACTCATGCCCGCCGACGTCTTCTACGTGACCGAATTGCCGTCAGAGGTTCAGTGGCTGGATATCGCGTTGATCACGATGGCGGCTTTCGTGATCGCGGTGCTGGCCACGATCTATCCCTCTCGCCGCGCGGCCACCGTGGCTCCAGCCGAAGCGCTGCGCTACGAGTGACGATGCGACAGCCCTACGAACTGTCCATTGCCTTACGTTATCTGCGCGCGCGAAGCCGAAATGGCTTTATCTCATTTATTTCGCTCGTTTCGATGCTTGGCATCGGCCTTGCCGTTGCCGTACTAATTGTGGTGTTGTCGGTCGTGAATGGTTTCGAAAATGAGCTGCAACTGCGACTTCTTGGCATCGTCTCTCATGCCGCCGTCAGTGGTATCGAAGAGCCACTCGAGGATTGGGAGACGCTGCGCGAAGCTGCGCTGGCACGCCCGGACGTTACAGCGGTCGCGCCATTCGTTGAAGGGCAGGGGCTGATCGTATTCGGCAATACGCCGGCTGGGGTTAATGTGCGAGGGATAGATCCGACGTTGGAGCAGCAAGTCTCACAGCTCGGGGAGCTGCTACGGGTCGGGGACCTCGATGCGCTTCAGGACGGCAGTTACCGGGTGATCGTTGGCAGCAGCCTGGCCGCGGAGCTCGGTCTCGGCGTCGGGGACTCCCTGGTGTTGATCATCGCGCAAGGCATGGTGACACCCGCCGGGGTTGTGCCTCGAATGCGAAGTTTCGAGGTTGCGGGAATCTTCGAGGCCGGCATGTACGAGTTCGATCGCGGTCTCGTGTACGTGAGCCTGGCCGATGCGGCACGATTGTTTCGCACGGACGGCAGACCGACTGGGCTCAGATTGTCAGTGACCGATATCTATCTGGCGCGACGCGTCTCCGAAGAGGTTGCAATCAGTTTCGGCGGTGGGTTCTATATCGATGACTGGATGCGCCAGCATGGCAACTTCTTCCGTTCTATTCAGATCACCAAGTCGATCATGTTCGTGATCTTCTCGATGGTGATCGCTGTCGCCGTCTTCAATATCGTATCGACGCTCGCGATGGTCGTAAGAGACAAGCGTGGCGACATCGCTATCCTACAAAGCTTCGGCGCCTCTGTCCGCAGCATCATCACGATGTTCGCGGCGCAGGGGGCTCTGATCGGCGTGATAGGTACCGCGTTCGGCCTCTTGCTCGGAATTTTCATTTCGAGTTTGCTCGGACGCATCGTGGCGTTCGTCGAGACGTCTCTGGGTCTGGACCTCCTGGCGGGGGAGATCTACCTCATCACCGATCTACCGACTCAGATACGCTACGTGGAGGTCGCGCAGATCGGGGTGCTCGCGATCTCGCTGTCCATTCTGGCGACGCTCTATCCTGCGGTCAGCGCATCGCGGCAGCCGCCGGCGGAGGCGTTACGTTATGAGTGACGCGGCTGGCGGCAACGATCTGGTTCTCGAGGTGCAGGGCCTGACGAAGACGTTTGAGGAAGCGGGCCGAGGTCTCGAGGTATTGTGCGGCGTCGCGCTGACGGTCGCGCGTGGCGATCGCGTGGCGATCATCGGCGCTTCGGGATCCGGAAAGACGACGCTGTTGCAGCTTCTCGGCGGATTGGACGAAGCCACGGCCGGTGACGTGCGCGTATCGGGGAAGTCAATGACGGGTCTAAGCGACGCGGAGCGCGGACTACTGCGAAATCGGCGCCTGGGGTTCGTCTATCAGTTTCATCACCTCTTGCCGGAGTTCAGCGCTTTGGAAAACGTCGCAATGCCCCTGCTGGTCCGCGGCGAGAAGCCGAACGTGGCGGCTCGGGATGCAGAAGCGCTGCTGTCTCGCGTGGGATTAGCGGAGCGGTTAGGGCACAGGCCCGGACAGCTCTCCGGTGGAGAGCGGCAGCGGACCGCGGTCGCCCGAGCGCTGGTCACACGCCCCGACGTCGTGTTGGCGGACGAGCCCACGGGCAACCTGGATCGCCCCACCGGCGCGCGAGTGTTCGAGTTGATGCTGGAACTCAACGCAGACCTCGGGACCAGCCTCGTGGTCGTTACCCATGATCCGGAGATCGCGTCGCGTATGGATCGCGTCCTGGAACTCAGAGACGGCGTATTGCACACAACCGGCTGAGTCGGAATCTCTCCATAGCGCGAGCGCCCAGTCTCGCAGGCGTTGCCGGTGCGTCGCTGCTCGGCTCGCTGATGATGCATCAATTGCCTTCGCCGCCAGGAGCGGCTTCATCGGCGTTGCTCGCATCGGCAGCACTGCTCGTGTGGCTGGCGGTGTCCTGGCGTTGGCCGATCTGGATGGTTATCGGCTTCCTATGGACCGCGTACCATATCGATCGGCATACCCAGTTCGAATTCGCGCCGGAACGGGCCGGGCAGGATCTGTGGGTCGCCGGCTGGGTGGACAGTTTCCCGAATCGTGCGCCCGGCCAAGTGACGTTCTCCCTGCGGCTTGCGCCTGACGATCATCCGGCCGGGGTGCCGCGACGGTTACGCCTGACGTGGTACGAGCCTCCCATCGAGATTGAAGCCGGTATCGCGCTCAGGCTGCTCGTGCGGCTTAAAGAACCCCGTGGCCTTTCCAATCCCGGCGGGTTCGATTATGAGCGCTGGCTATTTCTCGAAGGCTACGGTGCGACGGGTTACGTGCGCGACTGGGACCGACAGCGGAATGCGTCGGTCGATCCTGCGCGCTGGTGGCTGACGAAACGTGCCGATCTCGCACGGCAGATTGCGGTGGCAACGCCTGGGGCGGATGCGCCGGTATTGCTTACCGCATTAGCGCTCGGGGAGCGCTTCGGCTTCGACGAACGGCACTGGGAGGTGCTGCGCCGAACCGGAACCAGTCACCTCGTCGCCATCTCCGGTCTGCACATCGGACTGGTCGCCGCGCTTACCTTCTTTCTGATTCGTCGGATCTGGATACGATTGCCTGGCGTCCTTGCGCATTATGATCTACAGAGCGCCGCACTCGTGAGCATTGGCTGCGCTGCGTTTTACGCTGCCGCGGCCGGTTTCGCTATCCCGACACAACGGGCGCTGCTAATGCTTAGTGTGGCCTATCTCGCCATCCTGACTCGGCGCTACGTGAGCATGACGGCCGGGTTATCCGCCGCGCTGCTCTTCGTCTTGCTGTGGGATCCCTTGACGATTGTCAGTCCGTCGTTCTGGTTGTCCTTTCTCGCCGTCGGCCTGTTATGGCAGCTAGGACAGGGCCGAACGGCTCTCGGGCGGAACTCGCGAACTGCTGGATCGAAGTTCAGGGAGTCGGCAAACATCCAGTGGGGCATCTGCCTCGGCCTGACGCCGGTGGTGGTTCTATTCTTCGGTGAAGTCTCGCTCGTAGCGCCGTTAGTCAACTTCGTCGCTATTCCGATCTTCAGTCTGGTGCTGGTGCCTCTGACGTTGATCGCCACGCTGACGCTCTCCGTCGAATTCCTCGGCCCTTATTTAATGTATGGTGCCGGCGTCGTCGCTCAGTCGGTGTGGTGGGTGCTCGACTCCATCGCGGGCTGGAGCTGGTCGGCCATGGTTCTCCCGCAGGCGGGTGGATGGCAATTCGTATTGGCAGCCATCGGTGTGATTTTTGCGCTTCCCGTTCATCCGTTGCCCGGCCGTTATCTATCCACGCTCGCGATCCTGCCACTGCTGGTCGTGCAGGCAGACGGGCCCGAACCCGGTGTCGCGGTAGCGACCGTCCTGGATGTGGGCCACGGGCTCGCGGTGATTGTCGAGACTCGAAATCACGTGCTGCTTTACGACGCCGGTCCCAGCTATCGATCTGGATTCGACAGTGGCGCGGATATCGTTCTGCCTGCACTGCGGGCGAGAGGCCGGACCGGACTGGATACGATCGTTATCAGTCACGCCGATAGGGATCACTCCGGTGGCGCCGCCGCCGTCATCGAATCCTTCCCGCGTGCCCAGCTTATCGCCGGCCCCGATGTCACACTTGCGGATGCGTCGGCATGCCAGGGCGGCCAGAGCTGGGTATGGGACGGCGTCGAATTCAACTTCCTGCATCCGCCTGCCGGCTACACGCTTCGCGGTAACGACAGCTCCTGCGTTTTGATGGTGGCGACCCGTGCAGGGGCGCTACTCATCACCGGGGACATCGAGTCTCGCGGCGAACTAACGCTGCTGAGTCAGGTGCCCGGGCTGCAGGCCGAGGTCGTAATCGTGCCCCATCACGGTAGCGCAACGTCCTCGACACTGACAATGGTTGATGCCATGCACGCCCGGTATGCTGTCGTCTCCGCGGCCTACGCGAATCAGTGGGGCTTCCCGAGGCCGGAAGTGCGGGCACGATGGGAGGCGTCCGGGGCGCGGATGGTCACGACGGGTGCCAGTGGTGCAATCACGATCACGCTCGCCTCATCGGGTCAGCCGCGGCTGACGTCTCACCGTGATCGCCGCCGGCGCTATTGGCATGGGGAATCCCGGGGGGTTTCTGGTTAAACCAGCGTTAGCACGTTATAGTTCGGCCCAACTTATCGGGGACTTACGGGTTCTTCATGCTGGAGATTGTGCAGGCCGGCGGTTGGTTGATGCTGCCGATAATTGCGTGCTCCATTGTGGCGGCCGCAATCATTCTGGAGCGGCTTTGGACTCTACAACAGACTCGAGTACTGCCAACGGACCTCACGACCGAAGTTTGGCAATGGGAAAAGAGCCGTCAGCTCGATCGTCAGCGCGTCCAGTCTCTCCATCAGGGTTCGCCTTTAGGCCAGATTCTCGCGGCCGGACTATCGAACAGGCACCTGGGCCGCGATATAGCCAAGGAGAACATACAGGATACCGGACGCCATGTTGTCTACGAACTCGAGCGTTACCTGAATACTCTCGGAACCATTGCCGCGATATCGCCATTGCTCGGTCTGTTGGGTACGGTGATCGGCATGGTAAAAGTTTTTGCTGCCATTACCGTTTACGGTGTCGGCAACCCGGGCGTGTTGGCTGGCGGCATCTCCGAAGCGCTGATTACGACCGCCGCGGGCCTGAGCGTCGCCATCCCTTCTCTGATCGGTTATCGGTATCTTCGCGGCAAAGTAGACAATCTCGTCGTGCAGATGGAGAAGGAGGCGATGAAGTTCCTAGAGGTCTTAGTGCAACATCAGCACTCGGAAGCCGTGGAAGATGAAGCTTCAGAGCCGCTCAAAAGAAGAGCCTGAGATCAATCTGACGTCTCTGATCGACGTCGTCCTCCTGCTGCTAGTCTTCTTTATGGTGTCCACGAGTTTCGTGCGTGAAGCCGAAATCAGATTGCGCCTGCCTCAAGCGGAAGCTCCAAACGCGCCGAATGCCCTGGACGAGGTCTTGGACATCACCGTGACACAGACGGGGAGCTATATCGTAAACGGACGCCCGCTGGTCAACAATCAGCGCCGGACGCTACGGGCCGCCATCGAGCGACTCATGGGTGACACGCGGGATCTGCCGGTGATCATTCGGGCGGACGCGCAGGCCACTCACCAGGCCGTCGTTACGGCGATGGATGTCGTCGGACAGTTAGGCTTCGTGCAAATCAATATCGCGACGGTGACGCCACCGGAGGCCTGATCGCCATGGTATTGCCCCTGAATTCTGGCGCCGTCTCTGTCTACCGGCGGTTGTTCAGCTATGTAACACCGCACTGGAAGGTAATCGCTACCGCGGTGGTTGCAATGGTGTTCTATTCCGGCGCGAATGCCTACGTGCCCTTCATCATTCAGGACGTGATGGAGACGTTGAACGATGCCAACCGGAGCGGCGGAGGTTATCTGCCGTTGATAATTCTGGCCACGACCGCGGTTCGCGGGGGTACGGACTTCTTAGCCGTATACGGTCTGGGTTGGTTGGGCCGGCGCGTCATTCGAGATCTGCGCAGCGAGGTGTTTCAGCGCTACACCGAGCTACCGGCACGTTATTTCGATCAGAGTTCGACGGGAACGTTGATCTCCAAATTGACGTACAACACAGAGCAGGTGGCGGATGCGATTTCCAACGTCCTGGTAGTCGCTGTCAGAGATACGTTGACGATGATCGGGCTCATCGGTGCGATGATCTATTTCAGTCCGACATTGTCTGCTCTCGTCGCCGTCACGGTACCGGTCATCGGATTCTTCGTTGCTGTCATGAGCAGGAGTTTCAGGCGCTACAGCACGCGTATCCAGTCGTCGATGGGCGATGCGACCCGCATCACCGAGGAGGCGCTGTCGGGCCAGCAGATCGTCAAGGTGTTCGAGGGGCAGGACTACGAACTCAGCCAGTTCAACGAGATCAATCGCCGCAATTACAAGATGAATCTCAAACTGGTCGCCACGCGCGCCGCGGGTGACGCCATAACGCAGTACACGCTTGCGATCGGCCTTGCCGCCATAATCTGGGTCGCCTTCTCCGAGCAATTTGCGGCCGACGTGGATGCGCCGATCTTCATGGCCTTCCTTACGGCCATGGGCCTGTTGATGGCGCCGATGAAGCGAGTCGTTAACGTCAACGTTGGACTGCAGAAAGGGATTGCGGCCGGCGAGTCTTTATTCGAAATCCTGGATGAGCCCGCCGAGCAGGATACGGGCGCGAAGACGCTCACACGAGCCCGCGGCGACGTGGAATTTCGCCGGGTGTCTTTCACCTATGACTCGACCAAGGGGCGAGTACTCGACGATGTGTCGATCGAGGCGCCGTCCGGAAGCACGATCGCGATCGTCGGCCGTTCCGGTAGCGGCAAGACGACTCTCGTGGGCCTGTTGCCGCGCCTCTATGACATCGAAGGTGGCAGTGTGCTGCTGGATGGTGTCGATGTCCGTGAGTATCGACTGAAGGACCTGCGCCGGCAGATCAGTCTGGTCAGCCAGGATGTTGTGCTGTTCAATGACACGATCGCGAACAATATTGCCTATGGTGGTCTCGTGTCTTCGTCCGACGCTGATATCGCACGAGCGGCTGAGATCGCCCACGTCGCGGAGTTCACCGATAAACTGCCCGAGGGCCTGGAGACCAACGTCGGTGAGCGCGGAATACTGCTGTCCGGCGGGCAGAGACAGAGGATCGCGATCGCCAGGGCACTGTTGAAGGATTCCCCCATACTGATTCTCGACGAGGCGACCTCGGCGCTGGATACGGAAGCGGAGCGCCGGATCCAAGGGGCGCTGGCGTCGCTGATGCGAGGTCGAACGACCCTGGTGATAGCGCATCGTCTATCCACGGTGGAAAGCGCCGACTGCATCATCGTTCTCAAAGACGGCGCCGTTGTCGAGCAGGGTACGCACGCAGAGCTGCTATCTCTCGACGGTTACTACGGCGGGCTGCACCGCATGCAGTTCGCGGTCTAAGGACCTCCCGGGTGCGTTGGGTACTCATTCGTCTGCTCGAGTGGATCTGGTACCGCCGCAACCCTCTGAAATGGCTGCTCTGGCCTCTGAGCTGGGTCTATGGGGCAGTCGCGCGACTACGGCAGGCAAGCTATCGCGTCGGCCTGAAGTCTGTGACGAAATTGCGCGTACCCGTGATTGTTATCGGCAACATCACAGTCGGCGGTACGGGGAAGACGCCATCTGTGATCTGGCTTGCTCGGGAACTGACGACACGCGGCTATCGAGTCGGCATAGTCAGTCGCGGTTACGGAGGTCGTGGCGCGATCTGGCCGCAGCGAGTCGAATCCGGCAGCGACCCGGCGATCGTCGGGGATGAGCCGGTTCTTATTGCCCGAGCGACGGGTTGCCGGGTGGTCGTTGGGCCGGATCGCGTCGCGGCGGCGCAGGGCCTGCTCGATCACGCGGAGGTGGATGTGCTGTTGTGCGATGATGGGCTGCAACATCATGCCTTAGGACGGGATATGGAAATTGCGGTCGTGGATGGACACCGTGGCCTGGGCAATGGACTCTACCTGCCCGCGGGTCCTCTACGCGAACGGGCGAGTCGCCTGCGAACGGTCGATGCCGTACTCGTGAATGGCGGTACCTGGTATTACCAAGGTGTGCTGCGGGCATCGACCGTGCCACAACGCGTCTACCAGCTGGCCGGAGATGCGGAGCGATCCTTACAGGATTTTCGCGGCGAACATGTGCATGCCGTCGCCGGGATAGGGAACCCGCAGCGCTTCTATAATCTATTGACGGAGGCAGGCGTGATCGTGACGCCACATTCGCACCCGGACCACGCGCCCCTGAGACCGGCCGATCTGAAGTTCAGGGATAACAGCCCGGTACTGGTTACGGAGAAGGACGCGGTGAAGTGCGAGTCGTTCGCCGCGGACAACGTATGGTGCGTTGCCGTCGCGATGAAGTTCGAGAGCGATCACGGTGACCGTCTGATGCAGCGCGTGATGGAGAAACTCTGACAGTGGCCGAAGACTTTATCGCGGTCATTCCCGCGCGTTTCGGCTCGAGCCGCCTGCCGGGTAAGCCGTTGGCCGACATCGGTGGACGGCCCATGGTGGCGTGGGTCTATGATCAGGCGCTCCAGAGTGGGGCGCGTGACGTCCTCATCGCGACGGACGACGAGCGTATCGTGGCCGCCTGCCGAGACTTCAACGCACCGGTCGAACTCACGGCCACGCACCACGAGAGCGGTACCGACCGAATTGCCGAGCTCGCCGGGCGGCTCGGGTGGGCGGAAGACCAGATCGTCGTGAATGTGCAGGGCGATGAGCCGCTATTGCCGCCTCGCTTGATCTCGCAGGTTGCGGGGTTGCTGAGCGAGGATCCGGATGCGGCGCTAGCGACGTTGGCGACCCCCGTTAAATCGCACGAGGAATGGCAGGATACGGGCCTGGCCCGCGTGATCGTCGATCGGAATGGGCGGGCGCTGTACTTCAGCCGCGCGCCTATCCCCTGGCCGCGCGACGGTGGCACGCCGCCGGCGCTCCGCCACATCGGCCTCTACGCCTATCGCGTCGGCGCGCTCAAGCAGATCGCCGCGACACCACCGTGTGAACTCGAGCAACTGGAGCGGTTAGAGCAACTCAGGCCGCTGTGGCTCGGCATGAAAATAATCGTCGCCGAGGCCTGCGAGGTGCCGCCTCGGGGCGTGGATACCGAGGCCGATCTCGATGCCGTCAGAGAGCAACTCGTGAGTGCCTGATACGGTGCGATCTCGTTCTAATTCAGCCCGATTCGGTTTAAGCTGTGGCATCGACCGATAGCGCCTCGCGGGGGCTGGATACAACCCAAACGTAGGGGATCACGACATGGCGTATTCACTGCTTGGCAACGACTTCGTCCCACCCGACGTAAGAGGGAAGGTGACGGGACAGGCGAAATACGCGGAGGACTTTCGCGCCGAGGGCATGCTGTTCTGCCGATTGCTGACCAGCCCCTTGCCCCACGCCCGCGTCGTCAGCATCGACGCGTCGGAGGCGCTCGCGATGGACGGTGTCTTCGCCGTGCTGACGGCGGACGACGTACCGGCCACACCGGTTCCCGCAACGCCGATCCTGACCAATGAACCGCTGTACGTCGGCGAGCCGGTTCTCGCGGTCGCTGCCGTTGACGAGACGACGGCACAGGACGCCATCGAGCGAATCTCCGTCGAGTTCGAGCCGCTGCCGTTTACGTTCGATCCCCTGGAGAGCCTCTATCCGGGCGGACCCAACGCGCGTAGCGACGGTAACGTCGCCGGACGAAGGATGTTACCGCAGACTCTCAAATGGACGGCCCGCGACTTCGCTGCCGATCCGGAAGGCGTGCTGCCGATGGGCGAGCCGACCGAGGAATGGCTTTACGGCGATCTCGAAGCGGGCTTCAGCGATGCCGCGTTGATACTCGACGAGACCTTCGTAACGGCTGGTCTGTCGCATCAATGCATGGAGCCGCGTACGTCGATGGCGTACTGGGAGAACGGCCGGTGTCATCTGCATGGGTCCTCTCAGAGTCAGGCCTCCATGATGCCGGGCCTGGCGTCGCTGCTCGAGATCGAGCTCGAGAATGTCGTCTACATCGCCGAGTACTGCGGCGGTGGTTTCGGCTCGAAGGGCGGCCCCTATCCGTCCATGGCCATTCCCGCGCTGCTGAGCCGCCAGACCGGGCGACCGGTCATGCTGCGTATGAGCCGAGCCGAGGAATACGGGCTTGGCACGGCTCGCGCTGGATTCCAGGGGCGCTTGCGAATGGGATTCCGCGACGACGGCCGGGTCACGGCCGTGGATCTGTCTATCGTGCAGGAGAACGGCCCGCACACGGGCTGGAGCGATCTCGGCTCCGCGGCAGGTTCGATCTCCATCCTCTATCAGCCGCTCGCGATGCGTTATCGGGGAATCACGGTCGAGACCAACACGCCGCCGCGAGGACCTCAGCGTGGTCCCGGGCAGAACCAGATCGCGGCCGCTGTCGAGCCAATCCTGGACAAGGCCGCTCGCGAACTCGGACTCGATCAGGTCGCGATCAGGCGCATCAATGCGGCGGACAACGACGGTAAGTACAACGGCAACCAGGGCCCGATTACGAGCGCGTATCAATCTGAGACACTCGATCAGGGTGCCGAGGCGTTCAACTGGGAGGAGAAACGCGCGCGCAGCGGGCAGCGGCAGGGATCCAAAGTCATCGGAGTCGGCGTTGGCCAGGCATTCCACTCGGCGGGCCGGAGCGGTTATGACGGGCTCGTACGCCTGACTCCTGACGGTAAGCTGCACATCCACAGCGGCGCCGGTAATCTCGGGACGTACTCGTACGGCGCCACTTCCCGAGTGGCCGCCGAAGTACTGAAGTGCGACTGGGGGAGTTGTGTCATCCATCGCGGCGACAGTCGTAGACATCTACCCTGGAGTCCGACCCAGACCGGCAGCAATACGTCGTTCACCATGACGCGTACCAACTACGTGGCCGCCATGGATGCCGTGCAGAAACTCAAGGAGATTGCCGCCATGGACTTGGGCGGTTCGCCCGAGGACTACGATATCGCCGATGAGGCCGTGTTTCTCAAGTCCGACGAAACGACACGCATTACTTATGCCGCTGCGGCTCAACGAGCAGTCGAGCTTGGCGGAAGGTATTCAGCTGAGGACTTGCCCGCGGACATTCACGAGGTTACCCGGCAAGCCGTCGTCGGCGTGGCAGGTACGGGGCTCATCGGTATCGCCAAGGACACGCTGCGGCATGAGGGGACGGTCCCAGCGATCGCCACGGGATTCATGGAGATCGAGCTCGACCTGGAGACGGGCAAGTACGAAATTCTGGATTACATCGGTGTTGCGGACTGCGGCACGGTACTCCATCCGCAGAGCCTCGCGACCCAGATAAAGGGCGGCGCCGTCATGGGCATCGGGATGGCTGTCTCGGAGCGCCACATCTACGATCCGCAGATCGGTCTGCCGGCTAACGTGGGTTTTTACCAGAGCAAGCCGCCATCGTATCTCGATGTGCCGGCCGAGATGCAGTGGGCCGCGGTCGACATAGCGGACCCGCAGAACCCGGTAGGCGCTAAGGGCATCGGTGAGCCCGTCCAGGGCTGTGCTACCGCCGCGTTGCTTTGCGCGATCTCGGACGCACTGGGCGGACACTACTTCAATCGCTGCCCCGTAGTCCCGGACATGATCGTGAATGCCGCAGCGGGACGGCCGCAGTCCCACGGTCCACTACAGGTCAACACGGCCTGAGTCTCTTAGTGCGTCGGCGCTACTCGGACAGCGTCTGGACCTGGTACATGGCGAGCAGCATGGGCGAAGGCGCGATGCCGACGCTGCCGACCCACTGTTGGTAGAGTTGCGCGTACTGACCACCGCGGAAGAGTTGTGCGATGGCTCGATTGGCAACCAGGCGGAAATCTGCGTCATCGCGCTGTACCATCATGGCATAGGGCTCGAACGAGAAGAGTTCGTCCGCGAACGAATAGCTGAGACTCGGGTCCCTGGCGATGGCCTGCATCGCCTCGCCCACGAGCACGATCTGGTCGGACGCAAAGCCGTCGACCTCGCCGTTCTCGAGTTGCGCCATGCCCTCACTGCGGTCGGCAACCATGACGACCTGGGCATCGATGAGATTCTCCGACAGATGGGTCCGCAGGGACACCGCCGTACTCGTGGATCCGATGACGGCGACGCGCCGACCCGCGAGGTCGGACATGTTCGCCACGCGATTCGCGGCCATCGATAGCACGGTTCCACCTGTCACAAAGGTCATTAGCGTAAAGTCCACCAGTTCCTGTCGCCCCAGGGTCACGGTCGTGGATCCGCACTCGATGTCGACGTCGCCATCGACCACGGCATCGATACGGTTTTCCGTCGTCAGGGGCACGAACGTGACTTGCATGTCGGCTAGACCGAGGTGCTCTCTGACCGCCGCCGCGATCCGCCGGCAGAAGTCGACGGAATAGCCTGCGGCCTGGCCGTTCTCTTCGTAGGACAAGGGCCGCGCATCGGTGCGGTAGCCGATCCGGAACTCGCCCCGGTCAGCGACACGCTCGAGAGTGCCTTGTGCGACTAGCGATGCGCCTGGCACTGCCAGCAGGGCTAATATCAGGGGTAGTCTGGCCAGAAACGATGGACTCATGTTATTTCTCCTTTTTATGAGCAGGCACATACTAACACTCGTTGGGGGCGGCGATTCACCCAAAACATGTCGCCTGACTTACGATCTGTGAGGTAAAGTCCGTTACCATCGCGGATTCCGTGGCCATATAAGGCGGGCTTTAGGGCTTTGGGCGTAGCACCTTCATACAAGATCCTCTTTGTCTGCATGGGCAATATTTGCCGTTCGCCGACCGCGGAAGGCGCCTTCAGGCGCGTGCTGGATGAGCGGGCGCCCGAGCTGTCCGTGCACGTGGATTCTGCGGGGACTCATGCCTACCACGTTGGAGGGGCGCCCGATCATCGTGCCCAGCTTGCAGCGGAGCGGCGTGGGATCGATCTCAGCCAGCAGAGGGCTCGTCAGGTCCGTGAAGAGGATTTCGCAAACTTCGATCTGGTTCTTGCGATGGATGAACTCAACGTCGAGCTGCTCCGCAAGTCGAGTCCGCCCGAGTATTACGATCGAATTAAACTGTTTCTCGACTTCGCGCCACACCTCGGCCGAAGTGATGTTCCCGATCCTTACTACGGCGGCGCGAACGGCTTCGAGTTGGTACTCGATCTGGTCGAAGATGCCTCGATCGGATTGTTGGAACAGCTATCGAAGACGCGAACCGGCGATCTCTAGATCGGCGCCCTGCTGTATGGGGCGCACCTGGATAGTCTTCCGAGACTCAATCTCGCCTCGCCGTCCATGGCTCGGCTCAAATCGTGGGCTCGTCGCTTTAGGCCGTCCCTGGCACGCTCCTCGCCCGCGACGCTCGCAAGACTATCCAGGCGCACCCCCATACGACGGGCGCTTTTGAGCTACTCCGGCCCTGGCTTCTCGAGATCGGTCGCCGGTTCGGGCTGAGCAGCGGGCGCTGGATCAGGGGCCTGCGGTTGAGCCGTCTCTGTCGGTGTAACTTGTACCGGCTCGGTTGCAGGCGCTGGCGTCTTCTCCTCTACCTGAGGTCCTGCCTGTGACTCGATGATCGGTTCCGGGTCGGCGCGCACCTCGTCCTTACGAGTTGGCTCGTCGGGCGCCCTGGCTTGTTTCGGAGTGTCACTCTTGCGATCGCTCTTGGGTTGGTTGCGCTCACGTTCTTTGCGGTTGTCGCTCTGGTTATCCGCAGGACGCCCACCGCTCTTGGTCTCGGCATTAGTCTTGTCAGTGTTCTGGCCTTGGGCCTTCGTTCCTCCGGATCCCGATCCCGATCCCGAACCACGCCGACGCCGTGGGCGACGGCCGCGCGAGTCGCTACCGCCGCTATTGCCGTCGGTGCCTCGTTCCCGGCTCTGCTTCGATCCACGTGAACCGCCACCACCACCCTGAGAGCGATTCTGTCCCCGGTTCGGGCCACGTTCTCGCTTACCGCGTTCGCCCTGAGACCGACGATTCGCGCCACGTTTCGCAGTTCGACCACGACCTCGTCGCGAGCGTCGTTCGGCGGGCGGGCTCGCTTTCTCCGGCGTTGGCGACAGCCAGCCGAACAGGCGTTGCCACCAGGACTTGGTTCTCGAGCCTCGCTGCTGCGGTTTCTGCTCCAGCGGTTTCGGTGCCGGCGATTGCGGCACAACTCCGGATACGGCGGGCTGTTCTGGTTCCGTCTGCCTGCGCTCGACTGCAACCACTTCGCCTGGATCTGCTTTCGGTTCCGCCAGCTTGTAGCTGGTACCTTTATTCTCAGGCAGGTCTAACTCGTCATCTCGGACACGCCTGACGGAGTAGTTGGGCGTCTCCAGGTCGGTGTTGCCGATCAGGACCACAGCGACGTCATTCTCGTCTTGAATCGTCTGAGCCCAACTGCGCTTCTCGTTGAGAATGTAGTTGCTGACGTCGATCGGCAGCTGAACGATGATCTTCGAAGTCCGTTCTTTTCGCGCTTCCTCGCCGACCAGGCGGAGAATCGCCAGCGCGAGAGACTCAACACTCCGAACGTTGCCGACGCCGTTACAGCGCGGACAGACCGACTGGGTCGCTTCACCCAACGATGGACGCACGCGCTGCCGAGACATTTCCAATAAACCGAACCGGGAAATTCGTCCGATCTGGATGCGGGCCCGATCCTGCCGCACCGCCTCGCGCAGCTTGTTCTCTACGTCTCTCTGATTACGGTTCGGGCCCATGTCGATAAAATCGATGACGATCAGGCCACCGAGATCTCGTATTCTCAGCTGTCGTGCGATCTCTTCGGCTGCTTCGAGGTTCGTAGTAAGCGCGGTTTCCTCGATGTCGTCGCCCTTGGTCGCTCTTGCCGAATTAATGTCGATCGCGGTGAGTGCTTCGGTGTGATCGATAACGATGCTCCCGCCGGCGGGCAAGGAGACCGAATGAGAGAACGCGGACTCGATCTGGCTTTCGATCTGAAACCGCGTGAACAGCGGAACCGCGTCATCGTAGCGCTTGAGCTTACGAAGATTGTGCGGCATCACCCGCTCCATAAACTCTTTCGCCTCCGTGTATACGTGCTCGCCGTCGATCAGAACTTCGCCGATCTCGTTCGAGAAATGATCGCGCACGGCACGGACAATCGCATTGCCTTCCTGGTAGATAAGGAACGGAGCAGGGCGCTGGACGACGGCCCCTTTGATGGCTTCCCAGATACTCAGAAGATAGTCGATGTCCCAGCGTAGCTCCTCGATGCTGCGGCCCACGCCGGCAGTGCGAACGATGCAGCCCATCCCTTCCGGCGGGTCGAGTTCGTCGAGCGATTCACGAACAATATCCCGATCTTCGCCGGTGATACGCCGCGAGACGCCACCCGCCCGAGGATTGTTGGGCATCAGGACAAGAAATCGGCCCGCCAAGCTTACAAAAGTCGTCAACGCGGCGCCCTTGTTGCCGCGTTCCTCTTTTTCCACTTGGACGACGATCTCTTGCCCCTCGTTCAGGACATCCTTGATCTGGACTCGCCCGCCTTCCTCCGGTTCACGGACGAAGTATTCGCTGGAGATTTCCTTCAGGGGAAGAAAGCCGTGGCGTGTGGCACCGTAGTCCACAAACGCGGCTTCGAGGCTGGGCTCTATTCGGGTAATGCGCCCTTTGTAGATATTTGCTTTTCTCTGCTCTCGAGAAGGGACGTCGATATCAAGATCGTAAAGCCTCTGGCCATCGACTATGGCCACGCGCAACTCCTCTTGCTGAGTTGCATTGACTAGCATTCGTTTCATAATTTATCAGTCCATTGGCGGCGCGCCCGGGTTCGGGACCGACCAACGCGATCTGCGAGGCAGAACAGCAGAGAAGTTGTTTATTGGATGGCTGTATCATAAATCTCGCCCAGGGTACCGAATGCTCAATCTGTCACCGTGAAATCTTCCCGTATCTCAGGGGAGATAGCGACAGAGAGCCATCGCCTGGTCCTGATCGCGGCGGCCCTAACGACGGATCCACCGAGTAAAAGAAACCTGTACCAGCGGCCTGATTTCCAGCAGGTAAGTTTACTCGACAGCCTGCCGGCAGCCGCCCCGTGTTCTCTGGGCTAATGACAGCCTTTCGGCACTCAATAGCCCACTCGCGTACTATAGCACAGCCATCTAAGGGCTCAATTCAGCGCTTTAAGGAATGTCGACTCCATCACGCGTATCCGGAACAGGGTCCACCTACTATCAGGACATCGAACCTGAGCTCGCCGGGCAGCGTTTGGATAATTTTCTGCTGGGCCAGTTAAAGGGAGTGCCACGAAGTCACGTGTACCAGTTGATCCGCTCCGGTCAGGTCCGGGTCAACAGCGGTCGCGTTCGCGCGAGCTACCGGCTCAAAGTCGGCGACCGTGTTCGAGTGCCGCCGGTCTCACGACGAGCTGCGGCCCGACCCAGCATCCCGAAGGATGGGCTCCAGTGGCTCGAGGATCGAATTCTGGCCGAAGACTCGAGACTGCTCGTGCTGGATAAGCCACCCGGCATGGCAGTTCACGCCGGTACGGGTATCGATTTCGGCTGTATAGAAGCGCTTCGCAGCCTTCGGCCGGGTCTTCGGACCCTGGATTTAGTGCACCGCCTGGATCGTGGCACCTCGGGTTGCCTGTTGGTCGCGAAGCGGCGGAGCGCGTTGCGCAGGCTTCATGGCCTGCTTCGCGATGGTGGGATGGAGAAACGTTATCTGGCATTACTTAAGGGATCCTGGCAACACGGTCGCGTGGATGTCGACGCACCGCTTCTGACTGAGCGGCGCCGTAACGGCGAGAGCTTCGTCAGCGTGAATGAGTCGGGCAAGCCGGCGCTAAGCCGGTTTCGCGTCGTCGAGGCTTATAGCTCTCGAGCAACTCTGGTGGAGGTCTCGATCGCGACGGGCAGGACCCATCAGATCCGGGCGCACGCAGCCCACATGGGCCACCCCATAGCCGGAGACGAACGTTATGGAGACGCGGCCTTCAACGCAAAGCTCAGTCGGCTCGGTCTTCGCCGGATCTTCCTGCACGCCCACGCGATCGGCTTTGTCTGGCCGGACAGCGATGAAGAGTTCATGATCAGCTCGCCGTTGCCGGAGGACCTCAGAGAGGTTCAGCGACGGCTCGAATCCAACGGATCGAGCTCCAGATCCCGAAGGACCTGAGTTAGCCAGATCAGGGGCAACCCCAGCAGCGCCGTGGGATCTTCAGAACGAATGCTCCGAAAGAGCGAAATCCCGAGCCCTTCCGCTTTGAATCCACCCGCACAGTCATAGGGCTGCTCAAGTTCTAGATACCGGCTCAGGTGAGCTTGCGAAAGTTTCAGGAATACGACTGCCGTGCTATCCAGCCCGTACCATTGCCTGCCGGAGTTGCAGTCGATGACGGTTGTTGCGGTACTGAACACGACGGTTTCGCCTTGGCATGCACTGAGCTGACGTAGAGCGGTGTCGTGGTCACCGGGTTTTCTAAGCAGTTCGCCATCCAGGGCCGCGACCTGATCGGCCCCGATAATGATCTCATCGGCGTCGTCGTTTAAGGTCCGGATACTTTGCGCCTTCGCACTCGCGAGACGCGCCGCGAGGGTGGGCGCATCCTCACCCGGTACGGCGCTCTCGTCCGCATCGGCGGGACGCACGTCGAAGGGTATCCCTAACCGTTCCAACAGTCGGCGTCGGTAGGGTGACGCGGATGCGAGGATCAGCCGGGGCATCGCAACGGATGGGACACGATTTCGTAACCCTCGGTTTTGACAGCGGAAACCCTAATACCTATCATAGATCGATTATGCCTGGCTCATTGTTCGCTTGGTACACTCAGTACGATCTGGATGCCCTTGCGGATCGCGAGGCTGTCTTGAGCGGTGAGATCGAACTGCGGCAGCTTACGCGGCTTCGTGAGATTGTGCACTCGGCTCGAGGGAGCATCAGGACAAATTTTAAGTTTCATCGACAGGCGAATAGTTTTGTCACGGTGGACCTGACTTTTGAGACGGCCCTGGAACTGATTTGTCAGCGTTGCCTGGAGCCGCTGGTGCAAGACGTTTCCGAACAAGCGTCGTTAATGTTGCTGGAGCCGGGGTCGATGAGTCGGGAAGTTGCGAAAGAGGACGAAGCTGTGGTCTTGACGGACGGAAAATTCAATCCCGCTGCACTGCTGGAGGATGAACTCATTCTGTCGTTACCCATAGCTCCACGGCACACAGAAATCGATGAGTGCGGAAACATGGCTCAGGCTCTTCAGGCGCTGGCACCTGAGGAGAGGTCTGGGATAGCGGATCCGCCTCTCAGAAGTCACTGAGGAGACGAGAAGAATGGCTGTTCAAAAAGGGCGAAAGACTTCGTCCAGACGAGATATGCGCCGCTCGCACGACAGGCTAACTGGCCCGACACTCTCTGTGGATTCGGACACCGGAGAAACTCACCAGCGCCATCATGTCACGGCCGAAGGATTCTACCGCGGTCGCAAGGTACTGGAAATCCCAGTCGCAGCCGAAGAGCAGGACGATTAAGAGACTGTTCTTCTAGCGCTGATCCAGACTCTGTTCTCCTCCCAAAGCTACTCCAATGACTCGCAAGGTCTCGATTGCGCTTGATGTCATGGGTGGTGACAGTGGCCCCGATGCTGTCATCCCCGCCGCGTTCGCCGTTCTCGATCGCGACGAGTCGGTCAATCTGTCGCTGGTCGGGTTACCGGAGACGCTAGAGAACGCTCGCCGCTCCGCCGGTGATCGATACGGCGACCGGCTCCGTTACGTCATCGCCACAGAGGTTGTGGAGATGCATGAACACCCTGCTGAAGTGCTTCGCCGAAAGAAGAAATCCTCGTTGCGTCTGGCGATACAGGAGGTAAAGGACGGAATGGCTGATGCTTGTGTGAGTTCGGGCAATACGGGTGCGCTGACGGCGACCGCCCGGTACATATTAAAGACGTTACCGGGAATCGACCGCCCGGCGATCATTTCGGCCGTACCCGGACTGAACGGCCCGTCCTTCATGTTGGATCTCGGCGCCAACGTCGGGTGCAGCCCGCAGCACCTACTGCAGTTCGCACTCATGGGCTCGGTCATTGCTGAAGGTATTCTCGACATAGAGCGGGCCAGCGTCGGCCTGTTGAACGTCGGTGAAGAAGATATCAAGGGTAACGAAGTCGTCCGTGAAGCCGGGGAACTGCTGGCTCGGAGTAGCCTGAACTACATCGGTTTTGTGGAAGGTAATGATATTGTCGGCGGCAAAGCGAACGTGATCGTAAGCGATGGATTCGTCGGCAATGTCGCGCTCAAGACGATGGAAGGTGTCGCGAGCTTGATCGCATCCTATCTCCGCGAAGAGTTCCACAAGAATCCGCTTCGCAAGATTCAAGGCCTGATAGCCACTCCTGCGCTCAATGCACTTCGCGATCGGTTGGACGCTCGTCGTTATAACGGGGCGAGTCTGGTAGGACTCAACGGCGTGGTGATCAAGAGCCATGGTGCCGCCGACAAACTAGCTTTTCAGACCGCTGTCCATACAGCCATTGTCGAGGCACGGAAGGGTGTGCCCGTGCAAATCGGTAAGCTCGTCGAGGATCAGACTGCAGGATGTATTCGCGCATAATCGGAACAGGGAGCTATCTTCCCGATCGGGTTCTGACCAACCTCGAACTCGAGGCGATGGTGGACACCACGGATGAATGGATTCGGAGCCGTACCGGCATCGAGCAACGGCACATCGCTGCGGACGATGAGACGACCAGTGATCTGGCCTATCACGCTTCGCTAGCAGCCATGGAGACGGCAGGCGTAGGCCCGCAGGAGATCGACATGATCGTCGTGGGTACCTGCACGCCCGATCTCGTCTTTCCGAATGTCGCCTGCCTGTTACAGGAGCGCTTGGGGATCGCCGGCGGACCCGCATTCAGCGTAGAGGCAGCCTGTAGCGGGTTCATGTACGCTCTAACGACTGCGGATCAGTTCATGCGCACCGGCAGTATCCGGCGAGCGCTGGTAATCGGCGCCGAGACGATGTCGCGGATCGTGGACTGGACGGATCGGGAGACGTGCGTGCTGTTCGGCGATGGCGCGGGCGCCGTCGTCATCGAGGCGGCCGATGAACCCGGACTGATCTATTCCAACCTGGGCGCGGACGGGCGGTATAAAAACCTGTTGTACGCCGATACGGGCATCTCCAAGAAATCATCGGCGCCCGATACCTCCCTCCTACGAATGAAGGGCAACGAAGTCTTCAAGGTAGCCGTTCGGACGCTGGAGCGTATGGTCGATCAGGTCATCGAGGAGAACGATCTCGAGCAAGGGGAGATCGACTGGTTCGTCCCTCATCAGGCCAATCTTCGCATCATCAAGGCCACGGCCAAGCGACTGCGCATACCCATGGAGCGGGTGATATTAACGGTCGCAGAGCATGGCAATACCTCAGCCGCCTCGGTCCCGATGGCGCTGGACACCGCAGTCCGTGACGGACGCATCAAACGTGGCGATCTGCTGCTCCTGGAGGCTTTTGGCGGCGGATTCACCTGGGGAGCAAGCCTGGTCCGCTATTGAGAACTGAGACACAAGTCTCTAGACACATTGTCTCAATAGCCGCATCCTGTCACTTGTGAAAAGGCACACCCTTCGAAAGAAGGGGTCGCAAAGCCACCGGTCTACGGAAGTCTAAGACAGCGGGGTTGCCAGTCGCGTTAGCCATTCGGCTCTTGCTTCTCAGTTAAACCTCTCGGTCGTTGGCCTGCTCGTAGCGGTGGGTTGTTACGTGTAAAGAGGATGTAACCATGGCTTTCACCGATCTGCTCGGACTTACGCCCTACCCAGTGCTCTCGGTCGGCATCTGCGTGGTGTTCTTGGTAGCGCTACTCTATCTCGCGAGAAACTCGGGACACAAGGTGGTCCTGACGTTCAGCCGGACGCTCCATGACGCCATGCGCCTGGGCTCGCATGCTCTCTCGAACGCAGAAAAGCACCTAGTGGCACGCAACCGGGAAGTGCTTCTGGCGGCTGGACGGGAAGCGAAAGAACGCATCATCGAACGAGAGTTCGATCGCATCGCCGACAGCGTTCAGAAGGATCTCGGAGCTTACCCCGAATTTCAACGGAATCTCAGCGAAGTCATCGTCCGCATAGAAGAAGATTATCAAAAGACGGTGGACGTACCGCCGGAACCCCCGGGCTGGGTCAAGGCGGTGGACGCAGTAGCCAAGATAGACGCTCGTAACGACGGGATGGTGGGGACCATCCTGGCTGACATTCACAAGTCGTTGGTGAAGGCCCATGGGAACGCGATGGAGGAGTATCGCGGTGCCAGTCGGAAACGACACGATCTGCTGCGGCGGATGATGCCGGGTTGGCGGACCATTCAGCAAAACCTGACGCACGTCAACAAGAACGTGGAAAGCCTGCTTAAACGATGTCAGCCGATAGATCGGCACATGCAAGAGTATGAGGAGATCGTGCAGGGTACCGACCGCGCACTCCAGGTGCTCTCCTCTTCTTCTCTCGTGCAGTTCTTCGTATCCGCCTTCGTGCTCAGCATAGCTGTGGGCGGCGCGATCATCAATTTCTCCCTCATCGCCCGGCCGATGGCAGAGATGGTGGGTGGGACGAACTTCATCGGCATGTTCAAGATGGCCGATATCGCCGCGCTTGTGATCATATTAGTGGAAATCTCCATGGGACTGTTTTTGATGGAGTCGATGCGGATCACGCGTTTGTTTCCCGTGATCGGTGCTCTACCGGACAAGACGAGAGTCCGCATGGCGTGGATAACCTTCGGAATCTTGTTGTCCCTGGCGTCGGTCGAGGCTGGGCTTGCCTATATGCGAGAGATCCTCATGCAGGATGAGCTTGCGACCAGTGCGATCCTACGGGGCGGTGGCCTGATCGAGAACGACTTCGCCTGGATCACAACCGTAGCGCAAATGGGTCTGGGATTCATGCTGCCCTTCGCCTTGGTGTTCGTGGCGATACCCTTAGAGACATTAGTGCATTCGTCCCGCACCCTTATAGGGCTGTTAGCTACCGGCGTTCTGCACTTAGGTGCGCTGGTTCTGCGCATATTGGGAGGCGCGGTTCGGCTCCTGGGCTCGGTATTGATCAGACTCTACGACGTTCTAATTTTCTTGCCTCTTTGGGTCGAGACGATTCTCGCTAAGCGGTCGAAACCCAGTGCACAGAGCTATTCGGAGGTGTCCTCATGAGACAATTAATCTATGTGACGATACTCGGTTTGTCCGTGGGAGCGTGTTCGGACTCTACGCCGCGGAACCTAGGCGTGTATCTTTTGCTGGATACGTCCGGGACCTATACCGAGCAACTGGATAAAGCTGAGCAGATCATCAACTATACGTTGACACGGTTGAACGGTCTGGACTCGTTCGCGGTTGCACGGATCGATACAGGCAGCTTCAGTGAGCGGGACATCATCGCTAAGGTGACTCTCGACGATCGCCCGAGCGCTGCGAATAGCCAGAAGCGGCTGTTCTCCGAGACTATTCATGAGTTTCTCAGTAATGTCGGGTCGGCCAGCCACACGGATATTACGGGCGGGTTATTGCAGGCGGTTGAGTTTCTGAACGAGAAGGAACCCGGCCGCAAAGTAATATTCATCTTCTCGGATTTAAAAGAAGATCTGATGGCGGGGTATGTGCGGGATCTTCCCATACCCCTGGAGAATTTCGAGGTGGTTGCGCTGAACGTGACCAAGCTCTCGAGCGACAATATCGATCCCCGCGAGTACCTCGATCGTCTCGACATGTGGCAAGCCCGCGTTGAGGCGGAGGGTGGCTCCTGGCGCGTGATTAACGACCTGGATCGGCTGGAGCGGCTGCTCTAGCCTGTATATCGCTGCCCTAGAGGTCGCCGCCCTTCGCGGCCAGGCGGCCGCTCCTACGAGCAAGCATCGCAACCGGCGTAGGAGCGACGGCCTCGTCGCGATTGTTCGCGACCACGCGACCGCTCCTACATCTCCAGACCGGCGCCCAATCATAAACAATGCTCTGAGGCTGAATGACAGCCT
>JAZFYK010000016.1:0-2158 GCA_036443505.1 Gammaproteobacteria bacterium
AGCTGCCGACGCCGCCGAAGGGGGATCCCGGGTTCACGCGTTTATAACAGTTGATCCAGACCATACCCGAACGCATGGCAGCGGCGACCTGGTGGGCCCGTTGAAGATTTGTCGTCCATAGCCCGCCGCCGAGGCCGTATTCCGTCGAGTTCGCGAGCCCGACGACCTCTTCGTCGGAGCTGAAAGTGGACACCGAGACGAACGGGCCGAATACCTCTTCCTGGCAAACTCGGTCTTCAGGCTTGGCCCTGACAATCGTCGGCGTCACGTAATAACCGTCGGCGAGTTCCGGGTCGGTCGGCTTCTCGCCGCCGAGCAGAATCTCTCCGCCTTCCTGACGAGCGATCTCGCAATATGCCAGCACCTTCTCGTGATGCCCGAGAGAAGTCAACGGCCCCATTTCGGTGCTCGGATCCAGTGGATTACCTAGCCTGATGGAACTGGCCAACTTCACGAAGCCATCCAGGAACTCCTCGGCGATATCCTCGTGCAACAACAACCGCGAGCCGGCGATGCACGCCTGCCCCTGGTTGTGAAAGATTGCGAACGCGCTGCCGTTAATCGCAGCGGGCAGGTTGGCATCGGAGAAAACGATATTGGCCCCTTTTCCGCCGAGCTCGAGCTGTACGCGCTTCAGGTTGCCGGCGGAGGCCTCGACGATCTTGCGGCCGACGTCCGTCGAACCCGTGAACGCGATCTTCTGGACATCGGGGTGCTCGGCCAGGTACTGGCCCGCAGTTCGGCCCGGTGCCGGCAGAATATTGACCACGCCCGGAGGAATGCCCACCTCCGCCATGAGCTCGCCTATCCTCAAAGCGCTCAATGGCGTGAGCTCGGCGGGTTTGAGGACGACCGTATTGCCGGCCGCGAGCGCGGGTCCCATCTTCCAACTCGTGAACATGATCGGGAAGTTCCACGGGACGATCTGCCCGACGACGCCCAGCGGTTCCCTCACGACATAGTTGAAAAATCCCGGCTCGACAGGTATGACACTTCCCTGCACTTTGTCTGCCATGCCGCCGAAATAGCGATAGGTGAACGCCGTGCGGGGCACATCCAGTCCCTTCGTATCCCGGATCGGGTGCCCTGTATCGAGCGACTCGAGCTCCGCCAGCTCATCGGCGTTGGCTTCGATCGCGTCCGCCAGGTCCAGCAACAGCTTACCCCGCGCCGCCGCCTGCATTGCCCGCCACGCGGGAAACGCCCGGCGGGCGGCGGCTACGGCCTTGTCGATATCGGCCGGCCCACCCCGCGCAACGTCCGCGAGTTTGGAACCGTCGTGCGGGTTGAGAACCGCAACCGTATCACCGGACTCCGAGTCGACGAACTCGCCGTCGATAAACAACTTCGTCTGGAGTCGTACGCGTTTCTCCCCGATACCCGCTTCGACTACATGCGCTGAGCTTGTCATACCGCCGCCTTATTTTTTTTCATGTTGGTCAGACCTTAGAACTCGATGGGATAAGGTTTGAGTTCGCCGCTCGTGTAGCGGTCCGGCAAGTCCGGCGTCGCATTCTCCCACACGAGGAGCATCGCACGCTTTTTGGAGAACCCCTGATGCCGAATGTCAGCCGGCATCGATGCCACATCGCCCGGCTTCATGATGACCTTGGCTCGCGGCTTGCCCGTGTCCTTGTCTTCCACTTCCCATTCGATTTCGTCGGTGAGTTGGATGAACCACTCGACGCGGTCGTTACCGTGTTTGACGGGCAGGATATATTCCTCGGTCGTCGGACAGCAAAGGCTTGCCTTGCACACCGAGCTAACCGAGGGATTCCAAGTTACATCGGAACGCGATAGATACTTAAAGAGGCTAAAGGCACTGACCTCGTCTTCGAAACCGGGTTCGGCATGAACCTCCGGCTCATCCTGAGAGACGTCGAGGAAGGCTCGATTGATCGGGAAACCGTTCTCATCCGAGCGCAACGGCGCATCACCCGGAAGGCCGGGCATCCGATCACTGACCGCTCGCTGGCGTTCTATCGCCGCCCGGTTGTGCCCGTTCTTCTTGCCAAGCCAGGCTCGGCCCGTCTCGGCAGGCGCCGCAAACGGATCGAAGCCTTCGTTGGTCCAATCGTCCAGAATGGCCTTGAACGTCGCCATGATCTCCGGCGTGTCGAAGATCTCGGCATAGTCCAGTCCCTGATCGCGGTACGCA
>JAZFYK010000017.1:0-7416 GCA_036443505.1 Gammaproteobacteria bacterium
TGTTGTGGTAGGAAACCTGGGAACCCTTCTCGGCCAGGAATTCGTCCCGAGACGGCTGGACTTCTCCGGTCTCGTCGATCGCTCGGCTCACGAGAACAGCCGGCTCACCATCGCGACGCCACGCCATACGAAATCGCGTCAGCGACTTGGAAAGGACGGGCTCGGACAGTGCGGCCTCGGCCCAGGTCTGGCCGCCGTCGGCCGAGACCTCCACGGCTCTGATCCGGCCTGCCGCTGACCACGCCAGGCCGGAGATCTCATAGAGCCCGGGGCCGTCCAGCGTCAAGCCCGCCGATGGCGAAGTAATGACCGATTTCACGCGCATCGGGAACGTGAACAGTAGCGACTGCCCGCCAGGCAGCAGGTCGGTGTACTTGGATGTCTCGTCTTTCGTCATGACGGGTTCGGCCGTGACCTTGAGCCGCCGGAGCCACTTCACGCTGATATTGCCTTCGTAGCCAGGCAGGAACAGGCGTACCGGATAACCGTTCGCCGGCCGCAGCGCTTCGCCGTTCTGATAGAGCGCAATCAGCGCGTCGTCCAGCGCCTTGGCCATGGGCACGCTTCGCGACATCGCCGCGGCATCCACGCCTTCCGCTAGGACCCATCGAGCGTTTGGGGCGACGCCCGCTTCGTCCAGGAGTATCGACAACGGGATGCCGGTCCATTCGCTACCGGACACCATGCCGAGGATGTCGCCGCAGCTACCCGAAGGCGGTGTCGCGCTGAGATGCGGGCGGCTGTTCCATGAGCACTCGAGAAATTGAATTCGCGTCACCATCGGGTAGCGACTCAACGCGTCCATGTCGAAGATCAGCGGCCGCTCGACCAGGCCGTGGATGAGCAAACGGTGTGCATCCGGGTCGATCTCGGGAATACCGCTGTGGTGGCGTTCGAAGTGCAAGGCGCTCGGAGTGATCGTGCCATGCAGGCTTTCCAATGGCGTGCGGGAAGCCCCGGCGCCGGTCGTACCGGGCGCAGACACGACGTTGCGAGTGACATCCGACTCGAACGGCGAGCGTTCTCCATACGCCGACATGCCGAGCCCCGGCGTCCGCATCCAGGGCGGGATCTCCTGTGACGCGGCAGGCCTGGCGGCGAGCAGGCCGAGACTCCCCGCGCCGATCAGGGCGGCGCTCCGGGTTAGAAAAATCCGGCGGTGAAGCAAGCCGTTTCCGGCAACCTGCTCCGTTTCCAAGTCGGGAAGGATCGGTTTTGACATGGTCGTTCTCATCTATTGGTCATCGAGTGGTGTCGCCCCCGCTCCTGTGTCGCGGGCTACCGGTAGACTATATACCGGCTCGAAAGGAAGTGCTTCACGGCGTCCGGGGCCCCAGGCGGTGGGGCTGAGATCGACGTATAATCGACAGGTAACAATCAACAACACGGACGATCCGTCCGCAGACAGGGGATAAAGCCATGCAATGCAACCGAGTCGTCACGTCTGCCCTGGTGATCAGTGCGCTCCTGCCGCTTTCCTGTGGCGTCTTGGCACAGCAGGCGCCGACGAGAGCCATTACCGAGATCGCCGACGATCTCTACTGGGCCCAGAACAATAATCACCACGCCGTCTTCTTAGTCACGGACGAAGGCATCATCCTCGCCGATCCGATCAATGCGGATTTTGCCGCCTGGTTGAAATCAGAGATTGACGATCGCTTTGGCGTCCCGGTCAGGTACGTCGCCTACAGTCATCATCATTGGGATCACGCGTCCGGTGGTTCGGTCTTCGAGGACACGGCTCAATTCGTCGGGCATGAGAATATGCTGGGCAATCTGGCATTAAGGCCGGCGGGGACGCCGTTGCCCGCGAACGCGGCTGAACTCGACGCCAATGGCAACGGGCAGCTGGAGCCGTCGGAGGCCAGCGGCAATTTCGCGCAGTCCTTCGACCTTTACGATGAAAACGGCGACGGCATGATCAGCGGCGCCGAAGCGGCTCGTGGAGCGCTCAATGACGTACGCGCGCCGGACATCGTCTATCGAGACCGGATGACCATTTCGCTGGGAGGAAAGCGTGCGGATCTGATTCATATCGGAACGATGGATCACACCGATGACATGAGCGTCGTATTCTTCCCGGACGAGCGGGTGGTTTTCGTCGTCGACTACATCAGCGTCGGCCGCGTACCCTTCCAGACGATCTTCCGGACGAGTGGCGGCGGTACGCTCGATGCAGTGTTGAACTCGATCAGGCTCGTCGAGATGCTGGACTTTGACGTCGTCGCGCCGGCTCACGGCGTCGTCGGGGGCAAAGCAGACGTCGCCTCGTACCGGCATTATCTTGAAGAGCTTCGGGAGTCGGTCGCCGCGGGTATCGCTGCCGGCAGATCGGTCGAGGAGCTGCAAGCGAGCATCCTCATGGAACCCTACAGGGACTGGATCAACTACGAGAACTGGCGGCCGCTGAATGTCGCGGGTATGTACGATCTGTTGATCGACGAGTAGTCCGATATGGTCGCCCGGTGCTGCGGCCCCCGCTGGTCCGTGGGTGCTTCAGCGCTCCAGATACTGGAGTTTGTCCGGCGTCTCCCGCCAGTCATCGGCGTCGTCCGGCGGATCCTTCGCCTGCGTGATGACGGGCCAGCCCTTGGTAAGCTCGGCATTTAGTGCGATGAACTGCTCCTGACCCTCGGGCACGTCTTCCTCGTCGAAAATAGCGTCGACCGGACATTCGGGCTCACAGAGCGTGCAGTCGATGCATTCCTCGGGATCGATGACCAGCATGTTCGGTCCCTCGTGAAACAGTCCACCGGGCAGACCTCGACGCAGTCCGTTAATTTGCACTTGATACAACTCTCTGTGACGACAAAAGTCATAAGTCTATTCCTCGATACTCAGGTGTCCGGCCCCGGCAGGTAGATATTGTAGTGGTTGATCCGGACCTGTGCTAGGCATCGATCCCGCGCTCAGTTCACGCTCGCCGCCGCGACGGCTTCCACTTCCCGCCACACTCTGAGCAGATTGGTGCCCCAGAGTTTCTCGATCTCGGCCTGGCTATAACCGTGCCGAACGAGTTCCAGTGTCACGTTGAGTGTCTCACTGGCATCGTCCCAGCCGCTGATTCCGCCACCGCCGTCGAAATCCGAGCTGATGCCTACATGGTCGATACCGATCAGGTCGACCGCATAGTCGATGTGAGCGACGAAGTCCAGAATATTGGCGGCGGGCCAGCGCTCTAGCATCGCGTTCCAGCGCTCTTCGAATTCCCGGCGCTGTCGTGGCGTGAGATCCGGCAGGTCGCGAGGACCGTCGATGCCAAACTCGGCCCAGAGGGCGTCGCTCGCCGTTCTTCGCTCCGGCGGTTGAAGCTTGAGGTAGCCGTCGAATGCCACGGTCTGCATGACGCCGCCGTTCTCCCGCAGTGCCAGCAGTGTCTCATCGTCCAGATTGCGCGGATGCGCCGCCAGCGCGTGGACGCTTGAGTGGGACGCAATGACGGGCGCACGCGAGAGTCGCATCGCGTCCAGGGCGGCCTCCTTGGAGATGTGGGAGACATCGACCATGATCCCCAAGCGGTTCATCTCGGCGATGACTTCGGCGCCAAACTCGCTGACGCCATCGTGCTCGGCGATCTCGTCCCCATTTCGCACACGAGGCTGCGCGGAGTCTGCGATGTCGTTGTGGCCGTTGTGGGCCAACGTAATATAGCGTGCCCCCAAGTCGTGGTAGGTGGTTAACAGCGAGAGGTCTTGTCCGAGGACATAACCGTTTTCAATCCCGATGGCCGCGACGAGCTTGCCCGAGTCGTGGATGCGTTCGGCATCATCCGCGCTGTACGCAATCTCGATCTGCTCGGGGTACATCTGCTCTGCCATGCGGTGAATCGCTTCGAACTTCGTCAACGCATCGGTTTTCGCCTTGGCGTAATTCGCCGGCGTCCTCTCGGACTGGCCGACGTAGACGATGAAGAACGCCGCATCCAACCCACCTTCATTCATCTTGTCGAGAGTCACCTGGCGAAGCGCGTTCTGTGGATCGACGGCGGCCGTCGCGAAGTCGAATGGGATATCGTCGTGACTGTCGATGGTCATGACGGCGCTGTGAATCGCGGCCGCCCGGGCAAGCAGTTCGTCGTCGGCGTCGCTCGCGTCGACTGCGACTTCGTTGTCCGTGCAGGCCACTACCAGCAGCGAGGCCGTTACGAGCGAGAGACTGGTTGCAGGGTGAATCATGAGCGAGCGTGGAATATAGCGTACTTCACTCGTGCCGCATGAAGCTAAGTGCAGCGGCGTGCTCACCAGGGCTGGCTTGATATACCTTGAACTAAAAGGTATAGTTGATCGTCTCCTCAGCGGTGTGTCGATTTATGGGTCAATCCAATCCTCCATTCATGAGTGGTGTGCCGGAACTGCTGGTTCTGCGCCTGCTCGCTCGAAAGGACATGTACGGTTACGAGCTCGTGAAGGCCGTGCGCGTTGTGACGGGCGAAGCGATCGCGTTGGGCGAGGGAGTGATCTATCCGGCCCTGCATGGACTGGAAAAGAACGGCTCGCTCAAGGCGACACGGCAACCCGTCAACGGCCGAACCCGGGTGTATTACCGCGTCACGGCCAAGGGTCAGCGCCGGCTGGACCGCCTGACGGAGGAATGGAACCGCGTCAACTCCGGAGTTCGCGCGGCGCTAGGGCACGCGGGGCATGCCTAGAGTCAGCCTGAATGCATTGAGAACGTCACTGCAGGATGGCGGGGTGTCCTCGGCCTACATCGGTCGACTCCTGGCTGAGCTCGATGATCACTACGCGGACCTCGAGCGAGACGAGCTCGCGTACGGCCGCGAGCCTGCGGCAGCGGCCGTGGCGGCATTACGGCGGCTCGGCCCGCAGGACACGATCGCCGCGGAGGTACTCGCCAAGCCGGAGCTGAGGTCATGGCCTTATCGCTGGCCATGGCTCGTGAGCCTGCTCAAGCCTGTGATGGTGCTTCTGCTGTTGCCTTCGCTGCCGATACTCGCGTGTGCCGACCGAGGTCCGGCCATCGCCAGATGGGGCGTCTCGATCGGCCTCGGTGCCCTGCTGACGGGCGGGTTGCTGCTGGCCATGGCACAGACGATCCTCGCCACGATCTGACGACACGGGCTACCGCAACATCCCGGCGACATCTTCGCCGATCGCCAGGGCTGCGGTCAGGCCAGGCGACTCGATCCCGAACAGATTGACGAGTCCGCCGGCGCCGTGCTGCCCGGGCCCCTGAATCACGAAGTCTCCCGCCGGTTCGCCCGGGCCCACGAGTTTCGGCCGAATGCCGACGTAACCCGGCGCCAGGGATCCGGCAGGGACAGCGGGCCAGTACCCCCGAATCGCTTCGTAGAAGGCCTCGGCCCGTTGGGGATCGGGGTGGTAGTCGATCTCACTGACCCATTCCACGTCGGGGCCGAAGCGTGTCTGTCCGGCCAGGTCCAGCGTCACGTGCACGCCCAGTCCCCCTCCGTCGGGCAGGGGATAGACCAGATGCTCGAACGGGCTCTTCTGCTGCAAGACGAAGTAAGTCCCCTTGGCGTAGCGAGTCCTCGGCACATGCCGGGAATCAAGGCCCGCGAACGCAGCGGCGACTTGCGTGGCGCGCAGCCCAGCGGCATTGACCACGACCTGCGCATGAATGCGCAAATCTTCGTCGTCACTTCTGACCGCTAGCCGGATACCGTCGTCCTCGATGGAGCCATCGACGAACTCCGACAGAACCGCGACGCTGCCTCCCGCGGCCTCCAGGTCGCCCTGTAGTGCCAGCATGAAGCTGTGACTGTCGAGAATACCTGTCGTTGGGGACAGCAATCCTGCGGTACAACGCAAAGCAGGCTCGAGTCTCGCGACATCCTTCTTCGACAACGACTCCAGGTCGTCGACGCCGTTCGCCCTGGCCTGATCGAGGAGAGCCGCGAGTCTGAATTCCTGGTCGGCACTCAATGCGAGAATGAGTTTTCCGCAGCGTCGATACGAAATTCCCTTGTCATCGCAATAGCGGTACAGGAGTTCTTTGCCTCGCACGCAGAGTCGCGCTTTGAGGCTATCCGTCGGATAGTAGATGCCTGCGTGGATGACTTCGGAACTTCGAGAAGAAGTCTCCTCGCCGATTCGTGCGTTGTGCTCGAGCACGACGACGTCCCGGCCGGCACGCGCAAACTCGCGAGCGACCGCGAGCCCGACTACGCCGGCGCCGATGACTACCACGTCGAGAGAGTCGTCCATCGACTCAGCTTGCCGGAACGGTGGTCAGCGCGACAACCACCGTGTCGTAATTACTCGCCGGGATCGCCGCGACAACAACCGTAGCGAGATCGCCCGATGAAACCTGCCCTCTGTCCAGGTTCATCAGCGAGAAGTAACAGGCTAGATTGATTGCAGTGGCTTCGAGTTGTTCGTCCGCGGACAAGGGTTGCTGCGGCGCTGGTTCGCTCAGGGACTCGAGGCCGATTTGCTGAAGGCGTTCTGCGGCTAACTCGGCCGCTTTGACATCGGCGCGAACTTCCATGCAGTCCGCGCTCGGTATGCAGTCACTCTGGCGGGCGGCCGTCTTCATCCAGGAACGGACTTCCCGCAACGGGCGGACCACGTTCAGAGACCAGGTCGCCGAGAACTCGAATGCAGGCTTAAGATCGGCCTCCCGGATCGCGCCACGGGACGCGCCGACCCAGCAGCAATAAAGGAGCAGGTTGACGTCGAGTCCATGATGATCCTGAAGAGCGAGGCAGGCATCGGCGACTCCGGGTTGGCCGTATACCCGGACGGAGAAATTCCAGAAGTCGCTTGGCTCGCTCATGGTGCTAATTGAAACAGTTAGGGCGCGTCCAGGCCAGCAAGCTGTTGGAAAAGACGCAGACCGCTTAGCATAGCCTCATGATCTCTCGTTCCACGGCGTACCTTCTATTGACGCTCACGATGGCGCTCTGGGGCAGCTCACTGGTTGTCGCTCGAGCCGCCCACGAGATCGTGCCGCCGTTGGCGTTTACGTTCTGGCGTTGGGTGATCGCGGTGCTGGTGCTGCTGCCGATCGTCTGGCGGAAGCTACCGGGCATGATGCCGACTATTCGGCGATCCTGGCGCAGTCTTGCCCTGCTCTGCGGATTCATGGTCGTCGGGACCACGTTCTCGGTGATTGCCGTGAATTACACGACTGCCATCAATGCCAGCTTGATTAACGGCAGCCAGCCTATCGTGACGGCACTCGTCGCATTTCTCGTCATGCGAGAACGTTTGTCGCTAAGAAGCGGTCTTGGCGTTCTCGCGGCGTTCATTGGAATTCTGATCATGATCTTCCAAGGGCGTCTACAGGTTCTGCTCGACCTGGCCGTTAGCAGCGGCGATCTCGTGATGCTCATCGCCGTCCTCGGTTGGGCATTTTATGCGGTAGAGCTACATCGACAGCCCGAGCACCCCAGCGGCAGCGTGTTGCTGTTCTTTATCGCCTGCACGGGGCTGA
>JAZFYK010000018.1:0-8188 GCA_036443505.1 Gammaproteobacteria bacterium
TTAACCTCGCCGTAAGACCAGGACCAGATCATGTCTGGAGATGCCAGACCGATCCGGATGGCATCGAAGTCATCAACCGGGGTCTGTTGTCTGAAAAGCTTCAGTAAATCCTTCATCGGGAAACCACCTATTGCATAGTATTCCGTCTACCGCACGACATTGTTGCTACGGATCTATTCCGTCTGCTCCAGCTCGATGTTGATGGCCAGCGAACGGATCTCCTTCACGAGTACGTTGAAGGACTCCGGCATACCGGCCTGCATCTCATGTGTCCCATCGACGATGTTTTTGTACATCTTGGTACGGCCTTGAACGTCATCGGACTTGACGGTCAGCATCTCCTGGAGTGTGTACGCAGCGCCGTAGGCCTCTAACGCCCACACCTCCATTTCTCCGAACCGTTGCCCGCCGAATTGTGCCTTGCCACCCAACGGCTGCTGGGTAACCAGGCTGTAGGGACCGGTAGAACGGGCATGCATCTTGTCATCCACTAAGTGGTTAAGCTTCAGCATGTACATGTAACCGACCGTCACAGGCCTGTGGAACTGCTCACCCGTACGACCGTTATACAAGGTCGCTTGTCCCGACTCGGGCAGCCCGGCCATTGCGAGAAGTTTCTTGATCTCGGCCTCACTTGCGCCATCGAAGACCGGCGTCGCCATCGGCACACCATGGCTGAGATTCCCGGCGAGTTCGAACAACTCGTCGTCATTGAGGCTCTTGATGTCTTCCTTTTGACCACCCGTATTGTTGTAGAGATCGGTCAAGAAAGCGCGAATCGATGCAGCGGATTGAGCCGCCGCGAGCATCGCGGCGATCTTATTACCCAGTCCCTTGGCCGCCCATCCCAGGTGCGTCTCCAGTACCTGACCGACGTTCATTCGTGAAGGTACGCCGAGTGGATTCAGAACAATGTCGATCGGCGTACCATCCTCCATATACGGCATGTCCTCGACAGGGACAATCGTCGAAATCACGCCCTTATTGCCATGGCGGCCGGCCATCTTGTCGCCAGGCTGGATACGTCGCTTAACCGCCAGATAGACCTTCACCATCTTCAGGACACCCGGAGCGAGATCGTCCCCCGCGGTGATTTTGTGCTTCTTTTCCTGAAAGCGGCGCTCGAACTCCTCGCCCTGTTCGCGCAGATGTTCTGCCGCCCGCTCCAATTGGGAATTGGCCGCGTCGTTCTTCAGGCGAACCTCGAAGAGTTTCTTTCGAGGCACGTCGTCCAGATAGGCCTTCGTGATCTTTCCGCCCGTCTTCAGCCCATCGGGGCCCCCCGCGGCGATTTTTCCGAGCAACAAGGTCTCCACGCGCTGGTAAATATCGTCTTCGAGGATTCGCTGCTGATCATCGAGATCCTTGCGAACAGCTTCGAGTTCCTGCCTCTCAATCGCAAGCGCCCTGCTGTCCTTCTCGACACCATCACGAGTGAACACACGCACATCGATCACGGCGCCATCCATGCCCGGGGGTACGCGGAGAGACGTGTCCTTCACATCCGAGGCCTTCTCTCCGAAGATGGCGCGCAGCAACTTCTCTTCAGGAGTCAACTGCGTCTCTCCCTTCGGCGTGACCTTACCTACCAGTATGTCACCAGCGCGAACTTCCGCACCGATAAAAGCAATACCGGATTCGTCGAGCTTGGTCAGCGCCGTGTCACCCACGTTGGGTATATCGGAGGTGACCTCTTCCGGCCCGAGCTTGGTGTCGCGGCCCACACAGGTTAGCTCCTCGATATGGATCGTCGTAAACCGATCTTCCTCTACGACTCGCTCGGATATAAGAATTGAGTCTTCGAAGTTATAGCCATGCCACGGCATGAACGCCACGAGCAGATTCTGCCCCAGCGCTAGTTCGCCCAGGGACGTAGACGGCCCATCGGCCAAGACATCACCGGCCGCGATGATGTCGCCCGCCTTTGTCAGGGGCCGCTGATTGATACAAGTATTCTGATTCGAGCGCGTGTACTTGGTGAGGCCGTAGATGTCTACACCCGCCTCACCGGCTTCCGTCTCTTTGTCGTTGACCCGCACGACGATTCGAGATGCGTCTACAGAGTCGACAACGCCGCCGCGTCGGGCGAGAACCGTCACCCCCGAATCCACGGCAACCGCCCGCTCCATACCGGTCCCGACCAGCGGTGTCTCCGTTCGCAGTGTCGGTACTGCCTGGCGTTGCATGTTCGAACCCATCAGGGCTCGATTGGCATCGTCATGCTCCAGAAACGGAATCAGCGAGGCTGCTACCGAGACAATCTGCTTCGGCGATACGTCCATATACTCGATCTGGTCCGCCGGCAGCATCGAGAATTCATTCTGATAGCGGGACGAGACCAGATCGTCCACGAGCTCACCCTTCGGCGACAGGTTGGCGTTCGCCTGTGCGATGACGTACTGCCCTTCCTCGATGGCCGACAGGTATTCGATCTTGCTAGTGACTTTACCTTTGCTGACCTTGCGATAAGGGGTCTCAAGAAATCCATAGGCGTTCGTTCGCGCATACACCGCCAGCGAGTTTATGAGCCCGATATTCGGGCCTTCCGGGGTCTCGATCGGACAGACCCGACCGTAATGCGTGGGGTGAACGTCGCGCACCTCGAACCCGGCACGCTCACGTGTCAGCCCGCCGGGTCCCAGGGCCGATACACGGCGCTTGTGAGTGACCTCCGACAGCGGGTTATTCTGATCCATAAACTGGGAGAGTTGGCTGGAGCCGAAGAACTCCTTGACGGCCGCAGCGACCGGTTTGGCGTTGATCATTTCCTGCGGCATTAGTCCTTCGGACTCTGCGAGTGTCAGGCGTTCTTTTACCGCCCGCTCTACGCGAACCAGCCCGATACGAAATGCATTCTCGGCCATTTCCCCGACACTGCGTATGCGACGATTGCCCAAGTGATCGATGTCGTCCACCGTCCCGTTCCCGTTGCGGATGTCAACGAGGCACTGCAGCACGGCGATGATGTCCTCCTTGGCGAGAATGCCTTCGCCCTCGGACTCCGAACGCCCGATCCTGCGGTTGAACTTCATTCGGCCTACGGCCGACAGGTCGTAGCGGTCAGGATTGAAGAATAGATTCTGGAAGAGATTCTCTGCTGCATCCTTGGTAGGCGGCTCTCCAGGACGCATCATGCGGTAGATCTCAACCAGCGCTTCGAGCCGTGTCTGGGTGGAATCTATCCTCACTGTATTGGAGATGAAGGGGCCGCGATCCAGATCATTCACGAACAAGGTTTCCAGTTTTTTAATGCCGGTCGCCAAGATTTTCTCGATCGACTCTGCGGTCAGTTCTTCGTTCGCGCTGGCCAGAAGCTCGCCCGTTTCCTGATCGACAATATCGTGCGCGAGTATTCGTCCCTCGAGATACGCCGGTTCCACATCGAGATGCTTGATCTTGGCCGCCTCCAGCTCACGTATGTGCCGCACGGTGATTCGACGATCTTTCTCGACGATCATCTTTCGACCGACTTTGATGTCGAAGCTGGCCGTCTCGCCTCTGAGTCGCTCGGCGACGAGTTTTAACTGGATACCCTTGGAAGATAGGGTGAATTCATTCTTCTCAAAGAAGATGTCGAGAATCTCCTCATTGGTATACTCGAGCGCCCGCAACATAATGGTTACCGGCAACTTTCGCCGGCGATCGATACGCACGAATACGCAATCCTTCGGATCGAACTCGAAGTCCAGCCATGACCCGCGATACGGAATTACGCGGGCGGAGAAGAGGAGCTTCCCGGACGAATGTGTCTTGCCCTTGTCATGATCGAAGAACACCCCGGGCGACCGGTGTAACTGTGAGACAACGACCCGTTCCGTACCGTTGATCACGAAGGTGCCATGATTGGTCATCAACGGCATCTCGCCCAGGTAGACCTCCTGCTCGCGTATATCCTTGACCTTCTTCTTGCTACCTGCGGCTTCTTTGTCGTAGATAACAAGTCGAACGAGAACACGTAGAGGCGCGGCGAACGTGAGTCCTCGAAGCTGACATTCTTTCACGTCGAAGACGGGCTCCCCGAGGCGATAGCTGACGTATTCCAGCGCAGCATTTCCAGAATAGCTGACTATCGGGAAAACGCTATTGAAGGCTGAGTGCAGCCCTCTCTCCTCGCGGTCCCCCGGTACAGTATCCTGCTGCAGGAACTTGTGATAAGACGCAAGCTGAATCGAAAGCAGGTACGGGACATCCAAGATGCTTGGAAGCTTCCCAAAATTCTTCCGAATACGCTTTTTCTCAGTAAACGAATACGTCATCGCGAGATTCCTCGACTACGCTAGGCCGGTACGTGCGGCTACACGTACGCGATTGTAAGATGTTGGATCGAGCCGCCCGAAGACGGCCGAGTTCCGGGCACAAGCAGACCTCGCCCATAACTCCACTGTGGGGTGGGCTGACTCGCTGGCGAGCACTCGGCTGCGCCGTATCACTTGATCTCGACGCTTGCGCCCGCTTCCTCCAGCTTTTCCTTCAGTTCCGCTGCATCGTCCTTGGATACGCCCTCCTTCACGGTGTTGGGCGCGCCTTCGACGAGGTCCTTCGCTTCCTTGAGGCCAAGGCCGGTGATGGCTCTTACCACCTTGATGACGGCGACCTTCTTCTCGCCGAAGCTGCTCATGACGACGTCGAACTCGGTCTGCTCTTCAGCAGCGCCCGCGTCCGCGGCGGCGCCCCCGGCTACCGCCGCAACAGCGACTGGCGCGGCAGCTGAAACGCCCCACTTATCTTCGAGCGACTTCACCAGATCGACGATCTCCAAGATCGGCTTGTTGCTCAGCTCTTCGATGAGCTCTTCATTCGATAAAGCCATCCTTCAGTCTCCTTGAGTCGATAGTAAATAGAATTCGTATGACATCTCGTTGACACACTAAGCGGTCTGATCGCTGCGAGCCTGTAGCGTTCGTGCCAACATCACCGGCGGCTCAGCCAGCGTGCGGACCAGTTGTGTCAGGGGCGCCTGCAGCGTCCGCAGCAACATCGCGCGAGCCTCATCCAGAGTCGGCAGAGCAGCCAGGCGATCGAGATCGGAGGCGGCATAGAGTTCGCCGCCGATCGAAACCGAGGCCGTGACCAGCTTGTCGTGTTTCTTCGAGAAGCCCTTGATGACACGAGCGGCCGCACCAGGATCCTCCCGTGAAAAAGCGAGCAGCAGGGGCCCATGGAGAGCGCTCTGCAGACACTGAAAGTCCGTCCCTTCCACGGCCCGGCGGGCCAATGTGTTTTTGATAACCTTCAGGTACACGCCCGAACTGCGAGCTTCGGCTCTCAGGTCGGTCATCTCGGCTACCGTCAGACCCCGGTACTCAGCCGCCACCACCGAGTGAGCGGAAGCCGCTATCGAGTGGACTTCCTCGACCAGCGCTTCCTTGGACTTCCGATCTAGTGCCATTGTCTCAATCGCCTACCGTCGTCTGATCGATGACGATGCCCGGGCCCATGGTCGAAGAGATGCTGACGCGCTTAACATAGACACCCTTCGTTGAAGCCGGCTTCGCCTTGTGTAGATCAGCCAGTAATGCCGCCAGATTCTGCTTCAGGGCTTCGGGCTCGAAGCCCACTGTGCCGATAGGACAGTGGATAATTCCTGACTTGTCCGTACGGTAGCGAACCTGGCCTGTCTTCGCATTCTCGACAGCGGCCGCAACATCCGGCGTTACGGTCCCCACCTTGGGGTTCGGCATGAGTCCACGTGGGCCGAGGATCTGACCGAGCTTTCCAACGACGCGCATTGCGTCGGGGCTTGCGATCACTACATCGAAATCCAGTGCGCCACCCTTGATACTCTCCGCCAGGTCGTCCATTCCAACCAGGTCGGCGCCAGCTTTCTTCGCGGCCTCTGCATTGTCACCCTGCGCGAACACGGCGACCCGTACGGTCTTTCCAGTACCGTGTGGTAAAAGGGTCGAGCCGCGCACGACTTGATCCGATTTCTTGGGGTCGACGCCAAGGTTGACCACCGCATCCACGGACTCGGAGAATTCCGCGTGAGCGAGTTCTTTCACCAATCCACATGCCTCGTCAACCGGATAAACTTTGCCCTTCTCCAGGCGCTCCGCGACCGCTTTTCGAGCTTTGGTGGTCTTGGCCATCTAGAGACCCTCCACGTCCAGACCCATACTGCGGGCACTGCCCGCAATGATTCGCACGGCTGCGTCCATGTCGGCAGCATTGAGATCCGGTTCTTTCGCCTTGGCGATTTCCTCCAACTGAGCCCGTGTCACTCTACCTACCTTGTCCGTATTAGGCGTACCACTGCCCTTGTCAATGCCCGCTGCCTTTTTTAGAAGCGCGGCAGCCGGAGGTGTCTTGGTAATAAATGTGAAACTCTTATCCGTATAGACAGAGATCACGACCGGAATCGGCATACCCTGCTCGAGCGTCTGAGTTTCGGCATTGAATGCCTTACAAAACTCCATGATATTCACGCCGTGCTGGCCGAGAGCGGGCCCCACGGGTGGACTCGGGTTAGCCTGCCCGGCCGGGATCTGCAGCTTGATGTACGTGTCTATTTTTTTTGCCATAGCTAAAACCTAAGCGCTTACGCCTTTTCAACCTGCCCGAAGTCCAGTTCGACAGGCGTCGATCGGCCGAGAATCTGGACAGCTACCCTGACCTTGCTCTTCTCGTAGTTGACGTGTTCGACGACACCGTTAAAGTCGTTGAACGGCCCATCGTTTACGCGAACCACCTCGCCGGGTTCGAACAACACCTTCGGCCGAGGCTTGTCGACGCCCTCCTGCACACGGTTCAGTATTGCCGAGGCTTCCTGCTCGGAGATGGGAGCCGGCCTGTCTGACGTGCCACCGATAAAACCCAGAACCTTCGGGACTTCCTTCACGAGGTGCCAGGTATCGTCATCCATTTTCATCTGTACCAGTACGTAACCTGGAAAGAACTTTCGCTCACTCCGCCGTTTCTGGCCTTCCCGCATCTCTACCACTTCCTCGGTAGGAACGAGAATCTCACCAAACTTTTCCTCCAGTCCGAAGCGTTTGATCCGCTCTATCAAGGAGGTTCTTACCTTGTGCTCGTAGTTCGAATAGGCGTGGACTACGTACCACTGCAACGACATCCGGTCAGCCCCCCTGGCCAGTCAGCAGACGCGTTAACCACAATAGAAATATATCGAGCAGCCAGAAAAACACACCCATAATTAATGCGAAAACCAGTACAGTCATGCCTGTCTGGATCGTCTCCTCACGCGTCGGCCACACGACCTTACGCAGCTCCACGCGAGCGCCTTGAACAAATCTCATAAATGCCTGACCGCGCGTCGACTGCAGAGCAACGACAACGCCGAGCGCGAAGGCCAGCAGTACACCAACCGCCCGGATAAGCACCGACACGTCGGCGTAGTAGTAATTGCCGAATATGCCACCCAACAGGATAGCGCCAGCGACCACCAACTTCAGCGTATCGAACGCAGCGTCTCCAGCGTCTACCTTTGTGTCCATCAGTTCCTTCGGCGAGGTACCAGCGACGGCGTTCGTGCAGCGAGGCTCAGCGAGAAGAGGCTGGGCTGTGACTGCACGAGACCAGAGCGCGAGACCCAACACTCGATGATCGGGGTGGCAGGCCAGGAGGGACTCGAACCCCCAACCTGCGGTTTTGGAGACCGCTGCTCTGCCAATTGAGCTACTGGCCTCTGTCTGACTCCGTCTACTTCACCCTCGCCCGTCAATTGCGACGCGATCTATTCAATAATCTTCGCGACCACGCCCGCACCCACCGTGCGGCCACCTTCCCTGATCGCAAACCTCAACCCATCCTCCATCGCAATCGGCGCGATTAAATCAACCTTCATCTGGATGTTATCCCCAGGCATCACCATCTCCGTCGCCTCAGGTAACTCCACAGCACCCGTCACATCCGTCGTGCGAAAATAAAACTGCGGCCGGTAACCCTTGAAAAACGGCGTATGGCGGCCTCCCTCTTCCTTCGTCAGAATGTAAACTTCCGCCTCAAACTTCGTGTGTGGCGTGATCGAGCCCGGCTTCGCCAGCACCTGACCACGTTCCACCTCTTCACGCTTCGTGCCCCGCAACAACACCCCCACGTTATCGCCCGCGCGCCCCTCATCCAGCAGCTTCCGGAACATCTCCACGCCCGTGCACGTCGTCTTCGTCGTCTCCTTGATCCCAACAATCTCAATCTCGTCCCCCACCTTCACGATGCCGCGATCGATCCG
>JAZFYK010000019.1:0-23464 GCA_036443505.1 Gammaproteobacteria bacterium
AGACTCAACTCCGGCAAGTCCGTTCCGGCGACGATGAGTTCCATCATCGTCGGCGGCCCGATGACCATCGTGGAAGTTCTTGGCTCGGGTGCGAACTGCGTAGCCGGGCTGGCGGAGGCCGGCTGCGACGCCGGCGGTGCGGCCGCAACCGGTTCCCGCGCTAGATTTCTAACGGCGCCGGATGTAGCGGAACGAGAGACCCCTTGATTCTGAAGCTGAAGTCCACTCGGACGGACGTCGGCGACTTCGGCCTCGCCGACGTTGGTGTTTTGCCACCATGCCCAACCGAGCAACAAGATCCCGGCCGACAGCGTCGCAATGATTCCCACGGTCCACGTCGGAACGCGCGTGCGATGCACGACGGCGGGCACGTCGCTGATGCTGGGGACCGCGCTCTGCTGCCGCTCAGTCTCCGACTTTCGCAACGCGTCCAGGATAAAAGACATGTCACGGAGCCTCGAGGAGGAAGGGAGTGCCCGGGATCGCCAGATCCGTATTCATGGCGATCTGAGTCTGAGTGCCGACGATGCCGTCGACGGTAAGGCGGCGATCGCGCTGAAAAGTCCGCACGCGCTCGGCCAGCGCTTGATCGAATAGCTCGGAGTCCGGATCGGCCGACGGTTGGCCCTGGATCCGAGCGAGGCTCTCCCGGAGCCATTTGACACTGTCGTCCTGCATCCCGGGCACGAGGAACCCCTGGGCCCAGATCCCCGGTCGCCAGAGCATCAAGTGATCGCCATACCAATACTGGGAGAGTTCGTCCAACTCGACCGTGTACACGCGGCCCGTGATCGTGAGGTCTGCGGTCTCCGCGCCCAGGGCAGTCAGGACGACCTGGTACTGTTCGCCCTGCTGATCTATGAGGCTCAGGATTGCAGGACGATTCAGCCGCTTTAGTTCATCCAGTGAGCCGTTCTGAAACCAACAGCGCAGGTTCTGCTGCTCGGCCTGCTGGCAAGCGGTATCAAATCCGCGCAGATACCGGGCTCCCCAGGCGGAAAGTAGTGTCTCGAATGCGGCGTCCGTGCCCTTGGGCACCGTGCGATCCTCCAACAGGGCCGCGAGTGACACTTCGGGAGAGTTGTCGATGGTCGCTCGAGCGAGCGTGAAGGCCGGCGGTTGTGCCAGCTGGGCTTGCCTCCACGTACCGTCTGGACCGAGGTTGCGCCAAATTCCCAACGTGAGCACAGCCAAGCCGGCGAGCGCGATGCCAGCCACCAGACGACGGTCTAGCCTGGGTACCAGCGGCTTGCCATAGACTTCGGTTGCCGCCTTCCGGACGAGGGTCTTATCGACGCTTCGCGTGCCCTGAGTGTATGCGGCCAGTAACGTTCTATCGGCGATGACGTTGATGATTCTCGGCACGCCCTTCGACCAGCGGAAGATCTCCCGTACGGCCGACGTTGAAAAAATTGGCCCGGGAGCGCCCGCTACCTTCATCCGGTGCTCCAGGTATTTTGCCGTATCTTCCTGGCCCAGCGGCTCGAGGTGATAGCGTCCCGTGACGCGCTGAGCCAGTTGCCGCATGTCGTCGCGATCGAGTACCTCGCGGAGCTCAGGCTGACCGATCAAAATGATCTGCAGAAGCTTCTGTTTTGGTGTCTCGAGATTCGTCAGCAACCGGACCTGTTCGAGGACATCGGTCGCCAGGTTCTGGGCCTCATCGACGATCAGTACCGTGCGCCGGCCTCTGGCGTGCGCATCCAGAAGGTAGGCGCTCAACGGGTCGACCAGAGATTTGACGGAGCCTTTCTTCGGCAGCTTGACGCCTAGTTCTTCTGAGATCGCCCTCAGAAACTCCTGCGTCGTCAATTCAGGATTCAGGATGAGTGCGACATCAGCTTCCTCGGGAAGCTGTTCGAACAAGCTGCGGACGAGGGTCGTCTTGCCGGTGCCGACTTCCCCGGTCAGCTGGATGAAGCCGCCGCTCTGTGAGATTCCGTAGATCAGGTGGGCCAGGGCATCGGCGTGGCGCCGGCTCAGATAGAGGTAGCGGGGGTCGGGAGTAATCGAGAAGGGCTTTTCTGTTAACCCGAAAAACTGGGTATACACGCCTGACTCCTTGTCGGACCACTAGAACCGTTATGCGGTCGCCTGAACGTCCCCGATGTCATTCTCGGCCCGGGCGTCCAGTCATTCAAGCACCCGAACTGTAATGGGCTCTGAAATCAACGGCGGATCATGCGGTGTGTGGAGATAATCGCCTAATACGAGCCGAAGTACGTGCTCGCCCGGCGATAGATCCAGCGCCGTCTCGGTCTGTCCCAGGCCGAAGTGAATATGCTGCGCATCTGCCGGAATCGGTGTGTCCACGCTCGCGAGCTCGCGATCCACGATCACGTGATGGTGGCCGGTATTGGGCAGATCGAATCCAGCCGGCGCGACGCCCGCGCCCTTCAGGCCGAACACAACCGTGACCGGACTCCGAACTTCCTCGCCGTCCGCGGGTGAGATGAAGTAGACCATCGCACCCGGTGGCGATGTCTTGCGGGCCATGGCGGGTGCAGGCGCCGGTGTTGGCGCTGCGGCCGGCACCTCAGATGCGGATTCGGTGGCCTCTTGACCACAGCCAACCAGTGCCAGGCAACCGACCAGGATCAGGAGCGAGCGAGTGGGCATAGGCTTCTCCGCTTCACACACTGTTGCGTTGGACCGCAAATGTAGCACAGCCAGCGGCGAAGCTGCTCCCGATCCCGAGTCAGGCCGACGTGGACGGCCGCTTTTTCGCGCTGCTGCGGGTTTTTCGCTTGGCCTTCTTCTTGGCCGGCCGCTTCGTGGGCGTCTTCTTGCGGGCCGCGGGGGCGTTGCGGCTGAGCTCCGTGGGCGCAAAGTCGTCCACGGCGATCAGCGCCATGACCTTCTTATCGAAGGCTGTGATCTGTTTCGCTTCTTCAGCAGTGATGATGCGCTTTTTCCGTGCCTCCTCGATCTGGCCCGGCGTATCGTCGGACACGAGTTCGCCGCGCCGTTTGGCGTCGAATACTTTGCGCTCCAGCGGCTTCACTTCTTCGGCCGACTCCAGGGCCTCCTGCAGCAGTCCCAGCGGATTGCCGGGCTCTGCGGTCTTGTAGATCTCCGCGCATAGCCGCTCGCGTGTCGCCGTTGGATTGATAAAGAGTTCGACAATCTGTTGTCCGAGTTCATCCGAGGGTGACGAAAACGTCCTGCCGCGGGGGAAGACACAGAGCCGCAGCGCAACGGCGGCCCAACGATTAGGGAAGTTGCGCAAGAAGCCGTGTAACTGCTCTTGCGTCCTGTAGAAGAGCATGCGACACGACCACTCGACTAATGGCCGGTCGGCCTCCGGGCAGCCCTGATCCTCATAGTGTTTAAGCACCATCGAAACGAGGTAGAGGTTGCTGAGTACATCGCCCAGGCGGGCCGACAGGAGTTCTTTGCGTTTCAGCTCACCGCCCAGAACGAGCATGGCGACATCGGCCGTGAGCGCGAACGATGCGCTGTATCGATTCACACGCTGGTAGTAACGGCGCAGCCAGCCCGTGGCCGGGACTGCGGTGAATTTGGACAGCGTCAGCCCCATCACGAGTGAACGCGTGGCGTTCGATATCGCGTAACCGATGTGCCTGAACAGCAATCGATCGAAGTCGATGAGCCCGCGCTCCTGATCCTCGTCCGCCGCCGCTTCCAACTCGGGGAGTACGAACGGATGGCAACGGACGGCACCTTGGCCGAAGATGATGAGATTTCGAGTCAGAATATTTGCGCCCTCGACTGTGACGCCGATAGGCGCCATCTGATAGTTGCGGGCGAGGAAGTTCTTGGGACCCAGCATGATGCCCTTGCCGCCATGGATGTCCATCGCATCGTTGGCGATGTCCCGTCCGAATTCCGTGTTGTGGTACTTCAATATGGCCGTAGGAACCGCCGGCTCCTCTCCCGCGTTCAGCGCCGCGCAGGTAACACGGGATCCCGCCTTCATGATGTAGGCGTTTCCGGCCATTCTCGCCAGCACCTCGCCGACGCCGTGAAATTTTCCGATGGGTAGATTGAACTGCCGGCGGATGCGCGCGTAAGCGCCGGTTGCGTACAAGGCGGCCAATGACCCGCCCAGCGCATTGCTCGGTAACGTGATGCCGCGCCCGACCGAGAGCAACTCGACCAACATTCGCCAGCCTTGGCCGGCCATCTCCGGCCCGCCGATGATCGAGTCCAACGGGACGAACACATCCTTGCCCTGGGTGGGGCCGTTTTGAAATGGAATGTTGATCGGAAAGTGTCGGCGGCCGATTTTCACACCGGGAAGATTCGTCGGAATCAATGCAGCCGTGATGCCGTATTCGTCCCGATCGCCGATCAGATGGTCCGGGTCGTAGAGCTTGAAGGCGAGTCCGAGCACAGTCGCGATGGGCGCCAGCGTGATATAGCGCTTATCCCAGTTCAGGCGGATGCCGGTGATTTCCTTGCCTTCGTAGGTGCCCTTACAGATCACGCCCGAGTCGACGATCGCGGTGGCGTCAGAACCCGCTCGGGGAGAAGTGAGAGCGAAGCACGGGATCTCTTCGGCCGAAGCGAGCCCGGGAAGCCAGCGTTGTTTCTGCTCGTCGGTACCGTAATGCAATAGCAGCTCGGCCGGGCCCAGGGAGTTAGGGACACCGATCGTGGAAGCCGCGGTCGCGTTGCGCGACGAGATCTTCGTCAGGATGATGGAGTTCGCCTGCGGTGAGAAGCCGAGGCCGCCGTAGTCCTTCGGAATGATCATGGCGAAGAAGCGCTCTTGTTTGATAAACGCCCAGACGTTCTCTGGCATATCGAGCAGCTCGTGCGTCACCTCCCAATCGTCTAGCATTCGGCACAGCTCCTCGGTCGGGCCGTCGAGAAACGCTTGCTCGTCATCGGTCAATTCGGGCGCCGGTAGTTCGGTCAGCTTGCTCCAATCAGGCATGCCGGAGAACAATTCCCCCTCCCACCAGACATTGCCGGCCTCCAGTGCGTCGCGTTCCGTACGGGAGAGCGACGGCACCATCGTGCGAAATATGTCCAGCAGGGGCTGCGTCAGGTACTCGCGTCGCAGCGCTTCGACATTCAGCGCTGCTAACGGAGCGAAAGCGAGCCATAGAATGACCGTCCAGAAGGCGCTCTCGCCGAAGACCGAGTAGGCGACCACTACGACTCCGGCGGCGGCGGTGGAGATCTTCAACTCGACTCGGTGGTAGGCCAGCGTAAGGCCGGCGCCGAGGATAACGATGAGCCAGAACAGGGTTATCACGTTACTTCTCCTAGAGTTCCCTAGCGGACTACTAGAACAACTCCGCTACGTTCTCTCGCTCTTCACGAAGCTCCGCGTCCGTTAGATTCATTTTGTCACGACTGAAGTCGCTGATGTCCAGTCCCTGGACGATTTCATAGGTTCCGCCCTTGCAGATCACGGGATGGGAGTAGACCACTCCCTCCGAGATGCCATAGCTGCCGTCGGAGGCGATGCCCATGCTGACCCAGTCAGCGCCCGGTGTGCCCAGCGCCCAATCACGGACGTGATCGATTGCGGCCGATGCGGCCGATGCCGCGGACGAAGCTCCACGAGCCTTGATGATGGCCGTGCCGCGCTGTTGCACAGTGGGGATGAACTCGGTGCGATACCACTCGTCTGAGACTTGACCCGATACCGGATCGCCGCCAATAGTCGCATGGGAGATGTCCGGATACTGGGTAGCGGAATGGTTGCCCCAGATAATCATGCCACTCACGTCGGAGACATGGGCCCCGGTCTTCGCCGCGAGCTGGGCTTTGGCCCGGTTGTGGTCGAGGCGCATCATGGCGGTGAAGTTCCGCCGGTCCAGGTCGGGGGCATTTCCGCTCGCGATCAGTGCGTTCGTATTCGCCGGATTGCCGACGACCAACACGCTGACGTCGCGTGCGGCTACTTCATTCAGCGCCTTACCCTGGGCGGCGAAGATCTGAGCATTACCCAGGAGAAGATCCTTGCGCTCCATGCCGGCCGTTCGCGGTTTGGCGCCGACGAGCAGCGCGTATTGAACATCGCGGAAGCCGACTTCCACCTGATCCGTGACGACGACACCGTCAAGCGTATCGAACGCACAATCTTCCAATTCCATGGCGACGCCGTTCAGGGCATTCATCGCCGGCGGTATCTCCAGCAGCTGCAGTATGATCCGTCGATCGGGACCGAACAGTTGCCCCGACGCGATTCTGAAAGCCAGTTGATAGCCGATCTGTCCGGCTGCGCCCGTAATCGCGACGCGGACGGGCGCACTCGTCTCCGTACTCATGTGAATAAAAGTCCTGCGTTTAAACTGGATGTGTAAGAGGGGGCGCAAATTCTAGCATGGCAACTCGGACTCCCCTCTTCACGGTACTCGCAGAGCTTCGAGATCCTCAGCCAGAGAATAGTCGGGGTACGCTTGAGCGAACGCCTCCAGTTCTCGACGCGCGTCACCTTCGTACCCTTGCTGCAGGCGCACCGAGATGCATGCGAGCCAGGTGTCCGGTTGGCCACGGTCGACGTTGGCACAGCCGATCTCCACCGCCGAGCCGGTACCTGCCGTCAGCGGCAGCACCTCGAACGCATCGGGCCGCACGGCCTGTTGGTCTTGCGAGATCCCTTCCCGGCGTGCCGCCGCTTCGACTGGTGCAACGGCTGCCTCGAGTTCTATCACGGGTGCAACGGCTTCCTCGAGTTCTCTCACCGTCGAAATGGGCACCGCGCGAAATTCGGCTGCCGGTGGTGCTTCATCCGAGAGAATCTCCGCGTTCTCGTTCAGTTCGCCGGATCGAAAGACCAGGGAGATGGATATGACCACGGTTGCGGCTAATGCAAGCGGTGGCAAGTAGGACGCCAACGGGCGTCGGCGATGGCGCCTGGCCGCCGCGAGAATCTCGCGCTCCAGCTCCGCCGGCGGCTCTTCGTCGAAGTTCGCCGCCCGGTACGCTCGGGACACCTGATCCGCTCCTCGCAACGCGTTCTTCGGCTCCGTCGTGTTCATGCCCGCCTCGCATCCGCAGGTTCGCTTTCCAGCAGATCTCGCCGCAATCGATTCAGAGCATAGCGAAGGCGGCTCTTGATTGTCTCGCGGCCGGTACCCACCACCGAGGCGATTTGCTCCAACGTCAAGCCCGCTTCCTCGTGCAGCAGGAATGCTTCCCGCTGCGCGGCCGGCAGATCGGTCAGCGCTTGTGAGATTGTCGCGCGTAACTCGACTTGAGTGAAGGCGACCTCCGGACCGGCTCCGGGATCCGGCAGTTCCAGATGCTCGGCCGAGGTGAGTTCGGGCGCACGACCCTCGCGCCGGTAGTGATCGACGAGGACGTTGTGCGCGATGCGGTACAGATAGGCCGAGAACGGCGCTTCCGGGCGATAGCGAGCCTGTCCCTTGATAACTCGGAGCCAAGTGTCTTGGAAGAGATCGTCCACAACGCTTCTCGCGGCCTGTCGCACAAAGTATCGATAGAGCGCGCCTCGATGGCGGGTGTACAGGGCCTCGAAGGCGGCGGTATCGCCGTCCTGGAAACGCCCCATTAGCGCGCTATCAGCTCCTGGGTCCACCGCGTCGAGCTTAGGTCATACCCGCGCCGTGGAGAAGAGGCACCGTGCCCGATCAGGTGCTGGCCACCCTATACTCCGTATAACGTCGCAGCCGCATTCATGGGGTTAGCGGAATGTCCCCATTCTGCTTGGCCGCCCCTAGGTCCGGTGTTTCCGGACCAGGCCGCGCAACTGGTGATAGCTCAAACCCAGAAGCTCCGCGGCGATACGCTGATTATGCTGGGACCGTGTTAGCGCTTTCTCGAGCAGGTCACGCTCGAGGTTCGCGACGAGCGCCTTGAAATCGAGCGGGTAAGACAACGCCGCTCCCAAACCGGAGGCGGCCTCCTGGCTCGGCTCAGGCTCCGTCTCACCAGGCGGAGCGGCGATCTCGCCGAAAGGTGAGGTAAACGGGGCGAAGATAACGTCCGTGATCGGTGAGGACGGATCCGACGCCCGATAGACGCTGCGTTCGACCGTATTCTTGAGCTCCCGCACGTTACCGGCCCAGCTGGCCGCGAGCAGCTCCGTCGTGGCTTCGTCGGAGAAGCCTGGAAAAAACGGCCGCTTCAATTCGCTCGTGATGTTGACCGCGAAGTGGTAGGCCAACGTCAGTATGTCCTCCGGGCGGGCTCGAAGTGGCGGGACGTGAATGACGTCGAAGGCCAGCCGATCCAACAGATCCGGGCGGAACCGGCCGCGCGCGGCTAAGCGGGGCAGGTCCTCGTTCGTGACCCCAACGACTCGGGCATCGCTGATCAGCGTCTCCGAGCCGCCCACTCGCCGGAACTCGCCATACTCGATGACTCTGAGGATCTTCTCCTGCATACGCAGTGGGATCGTCCCGAGCTCATCGAGCACCAGCGTGCCGCCGCTCGACTGCTCGAACTGCCCGATGTGAGTACGCGTCGCGCCCGTGAAGGCACCGCTCTCATGGCCGAATAGTTCGGACTCCAACAGGCTCTCGGTCAGCGCGGCGCAATTCACCTTGATCAGCGGCCGTTCCCAACGCCCTGAGAGGTAGTGGAGCCGAGAGGCAATGAGTTCCTTGCCCGTGCCGCGCTCGCCGACCACGAGGACGGGCCTAAGCAGTGGGGCCGCGCGGGAGACATGCTCCAGCGTCTCCAGGAACGCAGGCGCCTCGCCGATGATCGGTACGGCTCCGGGACGGTCGGCGTTCATGCGGTAAAAATAGCCACTATAGTGGCTAAATATACTAACTACGAGTGAAAAATACCACATCGGGGCGAGCGCGCCGGCGGTCGAGATTCATGAATTCTTGCGTCTTTTGAATGGCTTAGGGCGACTGACCTCACCTTGGCATGAATCCTGCTCATAGGGAATAAAGGCTTCGACAACCGCGACCGAATACAGATCAATTGAAGAGGACTTCGCCATGGGCATCTTTTCACGCTTCACCGACATCGTAAATTCGAATATCAACGCCATCCTGGATAAGGCCGAGGATCCGGAAAAAATCGTTCGGCTCATGATCCAGGAGATGGAGGACACGCTGGTCGAGGTTCGCTCCGTGGCGGCGCGATCAATCGCTGATGGGAAAGAGTCCTCACGGAAACTGAAGGCCCTCCAACAGCAGGCGGCTGATTGGCAGGCGAAAGCTGAGCTCGCTATCGACAAAGGCCGGGATGACCTGGCGAAAGCGGCGCTTGCCGAGAAATCTCGCGTCCACAAATACATTACTGCGCTTGAGGCAACGCGCGTGGCTATCGATGACGGTCTGGAAAAACTCAAAGCTGACGTCGCCCGCCTGGAAGAGAAATTGGCGGATGCCAAGGCGCGACAGAAAGCAATTCTCGCTCGCCACGAGACGGTCAGCCGTCGACTGGAAGTTCGCAAGAAGCTACACGACTACAGAATCGACGACGCCCTGGGCCGCTTCGATCGTTTCGAGCGGCGGATGGACGACATCGAAGGTCGTGTAGAGTCCTACGATATCGGCGCCAAGCCGGATTTGCAGCAGCAATTTTCGGACTTAGAATCTGCAGAAGCCGTCGAACAGGAGTTACGGGATCTCAAGTCCAAGAAACGTACCAGACATCCCGCCGAGAATTCCGGCGCAGGATAGAGAACGATGGAAGCCGTACTGATCGTCTTCATGGTCGTATTCGGGTTGTGCGTATTATGCGTATTACCCCTGGCGATCTTCATGCACTACATCACCAAGTGGAAGGCGACTCGGGGTCTGTCGGAGAAAGAGGAGCGGATGTTGGAGGAGTTGTGGCGCGATGGTCAGCGCATGGAGAGTCGCTTGAATTCACTGGAAGCCATTCTCGAGGACGAGGTCCCGGACTGGAGGAAACGATTATGACTGGAGCCAACAACGGCTCGGCCCACTCGCTGGGTGAGAGGAGGCTTTATCAGGACCGCCACAACGGTATTATCCGAGGCATTTGCGCGGGCCTCTCGGATTACTTTGGTTTCGACCTCACGGTAACACGCATACTCGCGGCGCTCAGTCTACTAATATTCACGGTGCCGACCTTGATCGCGTACGTCGTCCTGGCGCTGCTGTTACCGAAGAAGCCTCGCAGTTCCGGCAGAGTGACGGACTATGAAACCGATTCGCTACAGCGGCAGGTTCGGTCGGCGCCCCACGCGACTCTGGAGAGTGTGAGGCATCGCTTTCGTGAGATGGATGCACGCTTGCAGCGTATGGAGAAATATCTGACCTCTAGCCGGTTCAAGCTGGACCGGGAGTTCGAGGCCCTCAAAGACTAGGGAGAACACGTGACCGCGTTGTGGCGGCAGATCACTCGTTGTCCGGGTTCGCTTCTTTGTAGGCCTGGACTTGTTCGTTGAACGATGAGGCGATCGCCTCCATTTCGGCGACGGCTGCGTTATGACGGCTGAACATGATGGACTTATATTCGGCAGGCGCATTATTTCCGGCGGCGTCCAGCTCCGCGTTCACACACGCGAGATAGGCTTCCATTCCGACCATATATTCTCTGACTGCCGTCTGGGCAGTGATCAACTCTTCCATGGTCGAAGTCTCGCCGTCGGGAACGGTGATCAGCGCAGGATATTCACACGCCAGGCTCGTCGCAGCGGCGCCGCTAGCCACTATTACAAGTAGAAACTTTAGCGAATTCATATCGTTACCTCGATACCAACCGGGGCCTAATTGGCGCAACTATACCTTAGGGACTCAGACGATACCAAGCATCGAGCCGCCCGCCAACGATCTAACGCACGGTTCCGGCGCCGCAAGCAATGCATAGGTTACGAACAGAAATACCGCGGCACCCGTGAGCGCTCGGCCCTTGAAGATCAGGAGACTGCCCGACTGGGATTGAGTCGAGCAGCGACCTTGGGCTTCTGATTATCGTCTGTCCGGGCGACGCCGACATCACCTTCGATCACTGCGCCCTCAGCGATTGCGATGGACCTGGCGCGCAGGTTACCAATGATGTGTGCGGTTTCAGCGATCTCCACACATTCATTCGCGATTACATCACCCTCTACAAAACCGGCAAGAATGATGTCCGTCGCTTGAATCTTTCCTTTACAGTGGCAGCCTACCGCGATCGTCAGCGAGCCATTGATGTTGCACTCACCCTCGATCTGACCACAGAAAATATAGGTTCCATCTCCAGACACATTGCCGACGATTCTGGTACCGGGTGCAATATAGGTCACCGGGCCGGCTGCCGAGTCGAGAATATTGCGCTTAGGCATTGTCGTGGCCTCTATCTACAAACCGCTTGCGGCCGACGTTAGTCCAGCACAATGGCCTGCGCGATGACGCCGTTCACGTATCCCGATGTTGTCACTCTGTGTCAGCTTATGACCATTTTGGTCACCTCTTCCCACAGGCAACAGGAGCTTTCCGTGTGATTATTCAGGCATTTCTGAATCTGGCACGGACTTTGCTCGTAACAGGCAATTGGGGCAAGAAAGGCCGATCACAATGGACGACGACACGGAAACTATCGCACTATTGCTCGGGGATTCGGGTGATGAGCGTTGGCACCCCCGCGACTACAAAACCGGGGCACAGCGCCTGGTGCGCGATGCCGACGGACACGTCATGCTGGAGGAGATCCAGTCTGATGAGGAGTTCGATGACACGGCCCGAACTACTGGCTGCTTTCGACGCGGAAAGCCGATCCGGGATCCTGACACGGGCGATGTCGTGGGCTATGAGATGGAAGAAGTGCCATTTCTGAGCGCGGCAGCAGCGGGCTGACTAGCGTCTCGAATAGCCGTAGCCGAGGTGCCGGACTTTACGAACGATGCCGTTCTCGATTGTGACGACGCGCATCAATTTGTGCGGCCCCAGATTGAAGGTCCACTCCTGAATCAAGACGTCTTCGAATAGCCCCCTGTACAGAACGTGACCGTAGGGGTTGTAGTAGGGTCGCCGAGCTGCCCGAGACTGTGCGAAGTCAGGCTCGCCACAATAACGTAGAACTTTCGAGATGTGGTCTCCCCTGGCAATGAGCCTGGTGCCGCAGCGCATGGCGTACGCGTTGGAGGCGGCCGTTAAGCCCAGTACGATCAGACCAGCGACTGCGAGAATTCTTGTCCTTTTCATGCGTGCTACCCAAGAAAGCCGGCTCGACTCTATCTTTGACCGATATACCGACGCGGAATTCCCCTGGACCGAATGTCCCTGGGCCGCCTATATGCCGCATACCTTGAGCCTATAATGGGCCGCCCGCTCGCCAGGCGGATGGCCGAGACGCCACCGGCCGGTAACGGCGCCAATTTGGACGAACTTTGAGACGGAACACCCTTTGCTGGATTCGCAACTAAGCTGGTTGCAAGACGGAGAGCACGCCAACCTGATACGGCGTGGGCTGCGTGGCTTGGAAAAAGAATGCCTTCGTGTCGACTACGAGGGTCGTTTGTCAACGCGTATGCATCCTACTCGGCTCGGATCGGCGCTCACTCATCCTTATCTCACGACGGACTACTCAGAAGCCCTGCTGGAGCTTGTGACGCCCCCCTATCCCACGAACTGGGAGACGTTTCAATTTCTGTGTGACAGCCACAGCTTCGTGTGCCAAAACCTGGAAGGCGAACTGCTATGGGCGCAAAGCATGCCCTGTGTCGTCAATCCGAATCAGGAACTTCCCATCGCCGCCTATGGCCCGTCGAACCTCGGCCGGATGAAGACCATCTATCGTCGCGGGCTCGGCTACCGCTATGGCCGAGCGATGCAGGCGATTGCCGGCGTTCACTACAACTACTCGCTACCGATATCGTTCTGGGAGCCATTCCGGGAGCAGCAGAAGAGAACGGAGGACCTGGCGAGCTTCATCTCCGGGCAGTACATGGGCTTAGTACGAAACTATCGGCGCCTTGCGTGGCTATTCATCTATTTGTTCGGGGCCTCGCCGGCGCTTTGTAAATCATTTCGTCCCGACGGTCATGAGATTCTGGAGGAGCTGGAACCGTCGACATGGTACGGCCCATTCAGCACGTCGCTGCGCATGAGCGATATCGGTTACCGGAACAAGACTCAGGCCGAACTGCAGATATCGGCTAACTCCTTAACGGACTACACGGCGGCACTTGCCGCCGCGGTCACGACGCCCAGTGCGGATTACGAGAAAATCGGCATTCGCGTCAACGGGGAATACCGGCAGCTCAGTGCCAATATTCTGCAGATCGAAAATGAGTACTACAGCCCGATTCGCCCCAAGCCCGCGCCAGGGGGCGACGCTCCGCCGACCGTCGCCCTGCGGGAAGCGGGTGTCGAGTACGTCGAGGTTCGAACGCTGGACATCAACATGCTCGATCCCGTCGGCGTCAATCAGACCCAGCTACGCTTCGCGGAGGCGGCTCTGATCTACTGCCTGTTGGAGGAGAGTCCGCCGATCGATGCGACTGAACAGGCCGAGATCGATGCCAGGGACCTGGCGGTCGCGCTCGAGGGCCGGAGACCGGGACTGGTGTTGCCCGGGAACGGGCCAGACGTTCGCTTGCGAGACCGTGGAGTGGCACTCGTCGACCGTATACAGGAAGTCGCTGCGATGCTGGATGTGGAGGGAGAGGGCTATCTGGCCGCCGTGGAGTCGCAACGCGCGGCGCTGGTCGAGCCGGATTTGACGCCTTCAGCTCGGATATTAGAAGACCTCCGAGAGCAAGGTCAGAGCTTTCTTGAATTCACACTGGACCTGTCCAAAGCGCACGCAGAATACTTCCGTCATCTTCGCCTGCCGCCGGAGAAGATGACACTGTTCACCGAGCAGGCAGAACGCTCGCTCGAGCGCACCCTGGCCCTGGAACAGGCGTCGGGCCCGACGTTCGAGGATTATCTGGCCGGCTATTTCGGGAAAATATAGGCGGGCTAGCAGTCTGTTTTGTGATCTTCGTACCCGAATTCGGCCGCTGAAGCGGAGATACTCTACGCCTTAGTTCGGCTCAGTCAGCTAGCAACCGATGAGATTATTCTTCCTCTCAGGGATTATCCTAGGCCTCGTGGTGGCCCTCGGCGCCGCCCGGTTTTACCCCTGGGTAGACATTCCGCGCGCGACCACTCGCACGGTCGTGCTGCACAACGGAGGGCGTGTCGAGGACTTCATGATTCGCTTCCCGGTCGATCGAATCGTGAGTACCGGGACCGCGGAAATGGGATTGCGAGCCAAGAAGTTCCCCGCGGGCGTCGAACTTCCCGAGGAAATGGCGGGTGGGCCCGTGTTGATCGAACATTTCAAGCTGCGAGATTCTCAGGGTGACGTGATCGGTCTGGCCGCCAGGCATACCAGCGTTGTAGAGAACGAAGCGACCACTGCTTGGGCGTTAACAATCCCGAGTCGGGGGACGATGCATCTACTGGGCGCGACCGAGCCCCGGGCACTGGATCGCGAGCTCGCTGCCGCCGGCCGGATCGATGGCGTGGCGTGGAACGGATCACTTGAGCTGAGCATCGGGTCTCAAGAGGCCGGTTCCGGTCGTATTGCCGGCGGCAGTCAGGAGTTCGCCAGTGTGGGTGGCACATATGAGGAAGTCTGGTTGGTCAGCGGCGTGAGCCAGGCTGGCGACGTGCGCGGTACTATCAGACTGCATACGATAGCAAGGAACAGCGAGTGAGGCTCATGCTCGTTACAATTTCCGGATTCCTCTTCGGCTGTGCGCTGGTACTCATTGCGCTCTACTACAATCCACTCACAGCAGATTCGGGTGTCATTGTCGGTGTGAACACGCGCGTGCTCACCTATCGCTCGCCGTTCACTGAAGGGCTTGCCGTGACACACGGCGGTCAGTCCAGGCTACCGCTGCAGCCAGCAGCGATTCCCGAGCTGTGGGAGAGCACGATCAAAGGCTCGATGTTCAGCATCGTCGTGCTGCACGACGAGGAGAACATTCCCGTCGGCATAGCGAGCCGCGTCAGCCAGCTCTCAGAGAGTACCGAGATGCTGACCCGGGGCGTTATGGTCGACGATGACTGGCTCGTGACGATCCCGGGCGAGGGTTCGTTCTTCATTCAAGCCGCTAACAATCTGTGGCCGTTCCTGAGAGAGACACTCATTCCCGTCTGGTATCTCGATCGGCCGTGGCAGGGGCCGAAGAGCTATCGTCCCACGGCCGGGCCGGGGGACGGGGGTACTGCGATCGTGGTGGGCGCTACGGGCCTTTTCGAGGATCGTAAGGGTACGGCCGTCGAGAGCTACCAGATCTCCGACTTCGATCAGGCAACGGGCCCCGGGAGTATTGACGTTCGGCTGTTCCTGCGTATGGCCGAGACGGCCACCAGCCTGGCCGCAGAATAACCTAGCCTGCTAGCCCGCTCCAGTCACGAGGTCGCCGAGGCTCGTGGCCGAGTCCGCGAGCTGCTCCGGCCGTAGGACGGTTTCGGTGGCGATGAGTTTCCTGCCGAAGATAAAATCTCTTGGGGAATTCACGGCATTCAAGGCGACGAGCTTCCCTTTCCGCAGATAACACGCCGAAAAACGATTGTCGTCGGGGTTGCCCCTGATGACGACTTGATCATGTTCCTCGGAGAGTCCGGCAATCTGTAGCTTCAGGTCGAATTGATCGGACCAGAACCACGGTACCTGCGCGTAGGGTTGAGACTCGCCGATCAGGCTCAGCGCGGCGGTCTTCGCTTGCTCAACGGCATTGTGGACGGACTCCAGTCGAATCCGCCGGCCCGTCAGAAGACTCGGGTGATTCGTGCAATCGCCTGCCGCGACGATATTCGGATCCTCGGTTCGCGCGTGGTCATCGACGAGGATGCCGTTGTCGCAAGTTAGGCCGGACTCCTCCGCCAGGCCAACCTCGGGCAGGATGCCGATACCAACGACGACGAGGTCACAGGAGAAGCGCCGGCCCGCCGTCGTCTCCACCGCGTCGACGCCACGCTGACCGTGGAACGCCGCGACGCCTGTGTTGCAATGAATCTCTACGCCGGCCTTGGTGTGATAGTCGAGATAGAACTGTGATACTTCGGGACAGACCACGCGGGCCAGCACGCGATCGACCGCCTCAAGCACCGTCACATCGACACCCAGCGTGGCCGCGATCGAAGCAATTTCCAACCCGATATAGCCTGCGCCCACGGTCACCAGTCTCCTGCCAGGCTTAAGCTCGGCCCTGATGTCATCCGCGTCGGCGATGGTACGAACGTAATGAATCCCGGCGAGACCGGAGCCGGGGGCATCGAGCCGCCTGACACGACTGCCGGTCGCAAGCATCAATCCATCGTAGTCGAGCGCCTGGCCGTCTCCGAGTATCACTCGTCGGGCCGAAGGTTCCAGGCGTTCCGCGCGAACACCGAGCTTGAGTGTAACGTCTCGGTCTGCGTAGAATTTTGCCGGCCGCAGATAAAGCCGCTCCTTTTCGAGGTCACCGGCTAGATACTTCTTCGATAACGGCGGCCGTTGATAGGGTACGTAGTGCTCCTCGCCGACCAGGGTTATGCCCCCGCCATAATTATTCTGGCGCAGGGTCTGGACGGCCTGCGCGGCCGCCTGGCCGCCGCCGATAATGATGAGGTGCTTGGGCATGGATCTGTTGTATCGTTGCTCCCGGCGAGACTGGATGGTACCTGCTTAGACAGTGGACGGCTTAAAGAGAGGACGACCAAGACAATGACTCAGGCGATAAGACTCAATGAGTTCGGCGGACCCGAGAAACTTGAATTCATAGACATGGATCTCGGCGATCCGGGGCCCGGCCAGGCCCGGGTTGCCCACACGGCCATCGGCGTGAATTTCATCGATACCTATTACCGGTCCGGGCTCTATCCGATCACGCTACCGAGTGGCCTCGGCGGTGAAGCGGCGGGGACGGTCGTCGCCGTCGGCGAGGGTGTCGAGCACGTCGTACCCGGGGATCGAGTGGCCTATGCGGCGCCACCGCCGGCGCAATCGTACTCCGAAGAATGTGTCATGGATGCCAAGTGGCTCCTGAACTTGCCCGAGGGCGTCGCGGATGACACGGCGGCGGCGATGATGCTCAAGGGCCTGACATCATGGTATCTGCTCAGGCGAACCTACGAAGTCCAGGCCGGAGACTGGGTATTGCTCTACGCAGCCGCGGGCGGTGTCGGACTCATCGCCGGTCAGTGGGCCAAAAGTCTCGGCGCCAGGGTCATCGGCGTAGTGAGTACGGAGGAGAAGCGACAACTCGCGCTCGATCACGGTTGCGAGGAAGTGCTCCTGGCCGACAGCGATATCGTCGGAGAAGTCCGTGAACTCACGAACGGCGGCGGTGTTCCGGTGGTCTACGATTGCGTCGGCAAGGAGACACTCTACAAGTCGCTGGACTGCCTGAGCCCGCGGGGGCTGCTGGTCAGCTTCGGCAACGCCTCCGGAGCCGTCGATTGTCTGCCGTTGCTCGAGCTCGCGAAACGCGGCTCGCTGTACGTTACGCGCCCCGTGCTGTGGAGCTACGTAACCGATCGCGAGGTACTCGAGCAGGCCAGCGGCGAGCTGTTCAATTTGATCAGCGACGGGCATCTCCGGGTCGAGATCGGCCAGCGCTTCGCATTGGCTGATGCCGCGGACGCGCACCGGGCACTGGAAGCAAGACGCACGAAGGGATCGACCGTACTCATGCCGTAATCTCCGCCGAGTTTCCATGACCTTCGGCTGGTTTAGCGACTGGGCTCCTCCGGTCGGCAACGCTAAGTTGATTCTCCAACGACGAGACGGAAGCCGTCAGGGAGAAAGGCAGTGGTTCGTCAACGACATGAGGCGACGCTGGCCGCGCCGATGACCGAGGTGTTCTCGGCCCTCGTACAGATGCTCGCGAGAAGTCGCTGGGCTTCCGACGAACGGTCGGCCGGGTCAGGCCGCCTGCCCCGAGTGGGGCAGCTCTATGTCCAACGGCGCGGCTCGGTCGTTCGGCGTGGCCGGGTTGTCGAGTGTCTCCGCCCTGTCGTGCTGACGTTATACGAAAGCCTGTTCGATCCGCCGTGTCGTGTCAGGCTCCGCTTGCGGTGGCGAGTCGAACCGCTGGAGACGGGATCGTTGGTCCTTCTAGATGCGAACTACGAGCTCAATGGGCCGGCCTACCTCAATCGGCGCCACTGGCGCAGCGAAATCCATACACACTGCGGCAAGCTCTTAAAAGCGCTGGCGGCACGGCTGACGGACGGCCCGGCTCGGGCTTACGGTGTCGACAGCGGCCAGAAGATCGGCAGCAACAGCATCACCGTGACGAATACCACGGCAGTCAATGGCAGCCCGAGCTTCAAGTAGTCGCCGAAGCGGTAGCCTCCCGGGCCCATGACGAGAATATTTGCCGGGTGCGAGATCGGGCTCGTGAAGCTGGCCGAGGCCGCCATGGCCACTGCCATCATCGCGGTCTGTGGCGCAATGTTCAGATCGGCGGTGGCCGAGAGCACGATCGGCGACATCAGCACGACGAGCGCCGCCGTCGGGATGATCATCGTGCCGGCCGCCGTGATCAAGTAGAGTCCGCCAATCACCCACCACGGTCCGAGCGGCCCAAGTACATTCATGGTCTGCTCCGCCAGAAGTTCCGCCGCGCCGGTCTGTTCCATCGCCGTGCCGAGAGGCAGCATGCCGGCGATCAAAAAGATCGCCCGCCACTCAATGGCCCGATAGGCTTCCTCCATACTCAGGCACCCAGTCAGGATCATGAGCGTCGCCCCGATAACCGCGGCGATGTAGATTGGCAGCCAGCCCGACAGTACCGAGAGGACGACCAGCAACATGATGCCGCCTGCGAGCGGCGCTTTCGCGGTATCGACGGCTCTGTGCGTCACGGGTGTGAGCACCAGGAACTCGGGGTCGCGCTCGAGTACGGCAAGCCGCTGCCTCGGGCCAAGCAGTAGCAACGCATCGCCGAGTTGCAGCCGGAGTTGATCGAGGTTGGAGCGTATCGCCTCGCCCTTACGCCACAGGGCCACGAGTTCCAGCCCATATTTTTCGCGGAAGCTGAACTCCGACAACGGCTGCCCCGCGAGACTCGAGCGTGGGTCGAGCGTCGCTTCGAGCAAGCTCAGACGGTCCGATTCGAACACATTGAGATCGGGTTGGGCGCCACGTTGCACCTCGAGCTCCTGGAGGCCGCGCAATACATCGAGATCCTCCTCCCGGCCCTGGATCAACAACAGGTCGCCACCCTTCAGAGATTGGTCGGGCTCCGGCATGATCTTGAGTTCACCCTCGCGAAACAGCGCCAGCAGGCGGAAGTCGAACGCGTCGCCGAGCCGGTTACGCATCAGTGTGTCGCCGGCGAGTTGCGATTCACGCGGTACGCGGACCACGAAGATCCTTTCCTGCAGTCGATAGATTTCGCTGAGTTCCTCTTCCTCGACTTCACGGCAGTCTGAGAATTCCGGCGAGCGTTCCAACTCCTCTACCGTGTCGGGAGTCGCCTGCAGCAGCAGAACGTCACCGCCGCGCAGAGGCACGTTGGCAAGGTTGACGCGGCGGACGAGTTCCTCACGACGAATGGCCAGGACGTTGGCCCCGTACCGCTCTCTAAATTCCGAATGGTGCAGCAACTCGGCAACTAGCGGCGAATTCTCCTTCACCACAACCTCGACGAGTTTAATCTGGCCGGCCATCAAGCCTTGCAAGACGGGTGCCTCCCGTTCGATGACCAACTCACTCCAGCGCTGGAACTCGCGGAATCGATCGAGCCGCCCTTGAATGAGAAGTTTGTCGCCACCCTGTAGCACAGTCTGTCGAGACGGCATCGATTCCGTCGCGCCGCCGCGTCCCAATGCGAGAACGATGAGGCCGGTCGCGCCTCCAATACGGCTCTGACCCAGCGTCTTCCCTACGAGTATGGAGTCTTCCGGCACGCGCATCTCGAAGGCGCGCGACTGCAGGCCGTACTGGGTCCGGAGATTTCGCTGACTACGCCGCTGGATCTCCTCCTCGGGTTTCTTGTGCGGCAGCATATGTCTGCCGACCAGCGCAATGAAGACCGTGCCGACGATGAGAACGACGCCGCCGATCGGCGTGAAGTCGAACAGGCCGAACGGCTCAAGACCCGCCGCTTCCAGGGAACCACTGATCAGCAGGTTGGGCGGCGTGCCGATCATCGTGGTCAGGCCGCCGAGCAGACTGCCATAAGCCAGCGGCATGAGTAATCGCGACGCGGGGATCCCGGTGCGTCGCGCGACGTCGATCACAACCGGCAACATCAGGGCAGCGACGCCGATGTTGTTCATAAACGCCGAGAGTAGTCCGGCGGTCAGCATGATGACGACAATCATGCGACCCTCTTTTTGACCGGCAAGCTGCAGTACGGTATGGCCTATGACGTTTGCGATGCCCGTTCGGGTCAGGCCATCGCTGAGGATAAACATGGCCCACACGGCGATTACGGCTGCGTTGGAGAAACCCGCCACGGCCTCCGGCGGCGTCACCAAGCCGGTCAAGACAAGAGTTCCGAGCACCGTCAGTGCGATGAGATCCATCCGGATCTTCTCGCTGACAAACAGCACCAGCGATGCGATCAGGATAAAGAAAACGAGGCCGATTTGAATCGTCAAGTTAGGCTCGGTCAGAAATCTCCCGGCTCACCCTTAAAATAGCGAGGACCGGGATAGAGTTAAGGCTTCCGTCGGAATTCTAATCGACCCGGTCGCTGGCAGAAAGGCGCCGCACTCGATGGCTAGGTCGAATGCGCCTAAATGATAGTTCCGTCACGCCGCAGGAAGAGAAAAACGTGATCTGAATCACGCGTGGTTCTACGCGAGCGTTCATATACTCAAAGTCGTTATTTTGCGATCGTCAATGATGTTAGCCCTCCGCGAGCCAGGGTGCTAACGGGGAGACGCAATGCAAGCCAGTAACGTCGATCGAGTCCGACCTGTCGCGAGCCTACAGGAGTTCTTTCGCGACTCCGTTGATCAGGCCATGCAGCGACAGGGCCTGAGGGCGGACGATCACACGGCCTACTACGTCGTCAACGTCCTGACGCTATTTGCGCGCTCCGATGTGTTGTACGAGAAAACTCAGTCCGGCCTAGGCCTGAAGCCGTTGGCGCTCATGCTCGCGGAAGCGGCGGAAACACCGAGCCCCCAGGAACGCAGTTTCGTATTGCAGCGCGTGGGCGATATCTCGCTCTTTATCGCAGGTTTCTTCTCAGAAGGTCTGGCGAGGCATATCGTGGACGTCGACTACTACGTCAATATCGGCGGCGGCGCGTATAACTCGCTGTCGCTGCAGGTTCGGAGCACGCCCAGGGGACAGGCTTTCGGCCCGGTCTTCGCAGAGCTCGCGTGCAAGTTCAAGCGCTTTGTCGACGTATTGAACGACGTCAGAGATGCGGCGCAAGCGAACGACGATCAGGATGTCCTGCGGCTGTACGAAATCTGGTTGCGCACCGGCAGCCAGCGCGCAGAGAACCTGCTGCGTGGGCTCGGGATCGAACCCAACGGCCATCTGGACACCGATTCCCGACACTGATCCGACATGGTTCTCGGGCAGCTACAGTCTCTGTTGAGCGGTATCTACGCGCTGGAAGTGTCATACGACATCTATGACTTTCTGGTTACCGATGCGCGACTGGCCGGCGAGTTGGACGCGGGTGGGCGTCATGTCGATGAGAAACTCCTGATCGCCGAAGAGGCGGATGGTGCATCGGTCTCTCTTTATCTCGGGCAGGACCTCATGGACCGGCTCCGGGATAACAACCCGGCGTCCCGGTTGAGTGCAGAGAACCTCGTGGATTTCTGGACGGCGCTGGAAGGCGTCAGTCACTTCATCTATTACGCCTGGAATGCGACGGCGGAGAAGTCTGTAACGCTCCTGGAGATGGAACTTCAAGCGGAGGTGGACAAATTCATCGGCGCGACGCTGTTACTGCGACAGCAGGGCGAAACTGCACCGCCGAATCTCCACCATCGGCTCTTCGAGCTGCCACAGTTCGATGCGCGGCTCAGCGACGACGAGTTGACGCGTTATCAAGACGCGAATCACTACGCCGCCAAGTACTGCCTGAAGCTCGCGCCGCAACTCTCGCGATGGACTGCCGGCAGCGAGCTGAACAAGGAGTTATGCCAGTTCTACCGGCTCTCACAGCCGGCGAAGATACGCCACATCGAGGCCGCCTGACACGCCCATTTCATTACGGATGCTCCGAGTAGCCGCTGAGATCCTCGGGATCGTCGCTACCGAAAGCATCGAGCTCGATCACATTACGATCGGGGTCGCGGATGAAAATCGCCGACATATTCCCGAAGCTGAACGAGCCCGTTAGGTCGATTCCCTCAGCCTTCATGAATTCCCTGGCGTCGGCCAATGAGCTGACCGTGAGTGCGATGTGCGTGTACCCGGGATGCTTCTCCTCGACATCCATCAGGATATTCGTGCCTTCCGAGGCGTTGGCCGGGCCCAGCAGATTCAGAACGACGCCGCTCGGATGTTTCATGATGACGGGATGCCCCTTCTCGAAGCCCACGTCGCTTAGGAGATTGAAGCCGAGATTCTCGTAGAACGCGATCGATCGGGCCTTCTCCGCGACACGGATGCCGACGTGATTAACCGATTCGATGTCTAACATGGCTGCCATCTCACCGGGGCTGGAATTCTCACGGTTCCTGAGTGAAGTCATGCAACGCGGTGCCGGCGAGCCGGTACACGTTCCACTCCGCCAACGGTGCAGCGCCGAGCTTCTCGTAGAAACGGATCGCCGGTTCGTTCCAGTCCAGGACGGCCCACTCGACCCGGCCACAGTCTCGCTCAACGGCGAGGTGCGCGAGATGGCGAAGCAGTGCCTTGCCGATGCCTTTGCCCCTCAGGCTCGGTCTTACGAACAGATCCTCCAGGTAAAGGCCCGGCTTCGCCAGAAAGGTCGAAAACGTATGGAAGAACAATGCGAACCCGGCGGGGGTCCCATCGTATTCGGCGATGATGGCTTCGGCCACGGGCCGTTCTCCGAACAAAGAACGCTGCAGTAACTTTTCGGTCGCGACGACCTCGTGAGACAGGCGCTCGTAGTCGGCGAGATCCTTGATGAACTCCAGGATGACGCCAACATCCTTTTCTTCTGCTGGCCGCAATGAGATCATTTGCTGAGTGTGCTCTCGGTCGAAGCCCACTCCTCCAACGTGCACTCGTACCGATTCACCTCCTCACCCCGCTTCCAGGTGAAATACGCGTCCCAGACAAACGGTTCCACGAGCGTGTCCGGTTCTGTGACGGTCAGCAGGTAGTCAAGGCGGTGACCATCGTCCACGGCGGTGAATCGCTCGTGGATCGCGACGGCTTCGGTTTGTGGAGCGCCGACGCGGTCGAAATACGGCCAGCTGACCCTGGACGTAGAGACCACGAGCGTCTCGCCTTCCCAGTGCCCGACCGAGTAGCCCAAGTGCGAAAGGGGCGTGTCGCCTGCGTCTGCCACGTCGCCGAGATGAATCGTACGGAGGGCATCGAACTCCTCGAAACGCAATTCGATATTGTCACCGACCTGCACGAACTCCATCGGGTACGGGTTGCCCATGAGTCCGGGCATTCCGGGCGCCATGCATTCCAACAGCGGGTTGTCTACAATGTCGTCCCA
>JAZFYK010000020.1:0-2411 GCA_036443505.1 Gammaproteobacteria bacterium
GACGGCCGGATCGACGATCCGGGTGCCGGTTGGAAGGGCCGCGGCCTGTGGGTGTCCAGCGGGGATCGGACGCCGTGGCTGAAAGAGGGAGGCCTTGGGACGAGGCCTCTGGTCGTGCACTTCCAGGTACGGCCCAATCCGCTGGCGCGGTAAAGTCGATGGCGGGCGGCGACCGCTAGGGCAGCGATAAGACGGCTAGGCAGTTCGCTGTAAGGAAATGACTTCGGCGGTCGCGGCCGTCGGCTTCGGGCTCTCGGTCACCTCGACGCGGTCGCGGCCGAATTGTTTTGCCAGATGCAACGCTTGCTCGGCGCGCGTTAGAGTGTCTTCGGCCGATTCCCAGAGCCGGTACTGAGAGACCCCCACGGAGACCGTGATCCGCAGGCCCTTGCTCAATTCGAGCGCCGCGATCGAGCGACGACAGTCTTCCGCAACTCCGGAGGCTCGCTCCAGATCACAATCGGGTATAAGCAACACGAAGCCGTTGCCGTCGAAACGAGCGAGAAAAATTTCGGGTGTGTCGGGCATCGCCTCGGCGAGAGCCAGCCGAATGCGATGTGTGACCTGGGCCAGCGCCTCGTCGCCTGCCTGCTGGCCGTGCAGATGATTAATATTCTTCAACTGATCGGCGTCGACAAGACAGAAACTGAACGGTAGGGCAGTGGAATTCGCGAGGGTCGTTTGTTCTATCAGTCGTAGAAAGAACGTCTGTCGAGTCAGCGCTCCCGTCAACGGGTCGAGTTCAGGATGATCCCCAGGTCTTTCGAGTTCATTGCCGGATAAGGATGCAGCCACTGGAATCTTCGATACAACGATAAGAGACCGTATCCTGCCACCCGGTGCTCGGTACGATCAGTGACGGTGCTCCCGAATTCGGCGTCCATACCTTTACATAAGTTTTTCAATCGCAAAATAATCTTGTTATGTTTTATTAACCGAGCAATCGCTCTCGATCGTACAGCCGAGTCGCCAGCCAGGCTAACAACGCGCCCATCGCCAAAGTACACGTTGTCGAGATACCGAGATAGACAAAATTCAACGGTTCGGCTTTGATCAATTCTGTAACCAGTAGATGCTGACTCAGGCTCGGGATCCACATAAGGCCAAGGCCGGGCCTGACGTTCATGATTGTCGCGATGATCAGTGGCAGGGTGGGACCCAGAAGCACAAGCGACAGATAGGTCTGCGCTTCTTTGTAGCTTCTCGTGAACGAAGCGACGAGCGTCATCAACGCAGCGCCCAACGGAGCGATGGGCGCAACTATCAAGATGGCCTTCAAAGCGACCAGTGGCCCAAAATTCGAACGCATCCCGAGCTGTTCCAGAGGCACGAAGTAGAGGGCCACCGCAAATCCCACAACCGTTAGAGCCAATGACAGCAGCATGTAGCAGATCGTCGCCGCCATTTTGCCGAGCAATAGGTCTGAGCGTCTGACCGGGACGGTGAGTAGCGGCTCCAACGAGCCCCGCTCGCGCTCTCCGGCGGTCGAATCGATCGCCAGATAGAATCCGCCCATCAAGGTCGCGAGGAGCAGGAAGTAGGTCAGCATTCCCAGCAAGATGACCGAACGCCCTGTCGCGGTGGAAACATCGAATTCGTCGACCGTGAACGGGCGTAACGTGAGCGGGCTGATACCCCTGGCTTGGAGCCGCATGACTGTGAGCTGCTGGGCGTAGGCTCTCAGTAGTCCCTGTACACGTCGTGTGCTGCGATCTGCATCGGTCTGGGATTGGTCGAATACGAGCGTGACGCGCGCATCGCCACCGGCACGAAAACTCTCAGGGAAATCCGCGCCGATCACGAGCACGACGTCATGCCGGCCTTCCCTTACCGAAGCCGCAGCTTCCTCCAGGCTCTCGAGTTCCTCAGAGGGCTCCACATTCTGGCGGCGGAGAAAGTCGACGAGGTTGGGGGCGTGCGCCTGGCCGACTATCGGTAACGTAATTGCTTCATCCGCACCCGACAAAGCCTGCGACAGCACCACGTTGATCATAATCGCGAACAGGGCCGGGCCGAATAGCGGGCCGAAGAAGAGCGTGGAGTAAAGTGTCCGACGCTCGCGGCTATTCTCGACGACCTCCTTACGACATACGGTGAGAATCGCCGAGGTCATGTTTGGGCGACGGTCGCGACAAATATATCTTCCAGGCTCGACTGCCCGAATTTCGCCTGAAGCTCTTCAGGCGTGCCCTGTGCGACAACCTGGCCGTGCGCGATGATGACGATGTCATCACACAGCGCGGTGACTTCCTGCATGATGTGGCTGGACAGGACGATGCAACGTCCGTCGGCCTTGAGTTCGCGAAGCCACTGGCGTAACGATCGCGTCGCCATCACGTCCAAGCCGTTGGTCGGCTCGTCGAGCAATAGATGACTTGGCTTGTGTACGAGCGCCCGGGCGAGCGCCACCT
>JAZFYK010000021.1:0-4601 GCA_036443505.1 Gammaproteobacteria bacterium
GGGCCGACGACCGCAGTGCCGATCTCCCGCCAGCGGAAGTTGTTGCGGATTTCTCGCTGATAGCGGCCTGCGAAGAGCTCGCGATCCACCATCAGCATGGTGTCGCCGACGTCGTCGAAGTTGAGAAAATGCGGCGAGAGCTGGGTCAACGTGGCCGCGAGCGCCAAGCCCAGGTCGTCGCGCGCGTCCAGCAGCGCCCCTTCGAAGCCTTTGGGATCGCGTTCGAAAGCCTTGTCGAACAGGGATTGGATCAGTGGCATGTACTCGGGCCGGCGCTCGACCCGATCTGCAAGGTCCTCGAATTCCAGACTGATCAGGCCGCGCTCCACAAGGTTCTCGTGGAACACGTCGACGAGGATGTCGAACATGGCGCCGATGAGCGGCAGCCCGAGTTCGTGCTCGTCGTGCCAGCCGTCTTCGAACTCCGAGAGTTTGATCAGGTTGCTCGCGAGGCGGATCTGCTGGTTCCCGGACAGCTCGCCGAAGCGGTTCAGTCTGTTGAATGAGTAAAGATTGCCGCGGCTGTTCGCGAGCAGCTCCTCGACCAACGAATCGAAATGCAAGACCGAGATCATCGCCACCAAATCGGCCGTGGCTTCGTGAAAGGCGAAATACTCGCCCTCCTCGGTTTCCGCCACCGGCAAACCAACTTCGCTGTACAGGATCATATGGCCGACCTCGTGAGCGAGGACATCGAAGTTCAGGCTGTAGGGGCGGTACTCGCCGCCTTCGCCGAAATGCGTGCCGACTTCAATATACCCGTAGCCGGCAAGGGCGTTTTCCAGATCCCGATTCAGGGCCAGCTCCAGGCGCTCGGAGTCGCGGCCGAAGTGCCATGGGATCGGCCGCCCGAAATAGCCCTCCCACACGTCGAGCACGAAGCGGACTGTGCCGTAGACGTGCGCCGCCTCGAACTCCGGCGTGCCAACATCGAGGTGATCGAAGTGGCCGCCCGGGCTAGGCGGCACGGGCGAATAGACAGGGCCATCCCAGGGCGGCAGGTGGAGGAACGGCGTGCCGTACGGCCCCCGAGCGATCCCATAAGGCCGTCGCTTGCCCACGGGGTCGATGACGTACATGCGCTGGTCCGACGGTCCCGGCCCGACGCTGCCCGCGGGCGACGACACCCGGACCGTCTCGGGGGGCTTGCCCGGATCCAGGAACGGTGCCTGCGGAAAAAGCCTGAACTTGGTGCCGTCCAGTCTTCGCTCGCAATCAACCATCGTAATCCTTGCTCGGAAAATGCCTCTGTCGATGGCGCTTGCTCAATCGCCCGCGGTGCTTGTTTCCCCGGTACCTCTCGAGCGTTCCTCCGCCGCACAGTATAGGTACTCCCGCAAGAGCGCGCGATCGAAATCGGCCACGCTCGAAAAGCCAAGCTCGCGGGCGAACGCCGCTATATCCTCGGGCATCGCCTGTCCGAGCCGGTGCTCGAAGTACCAGAGCCTCGGCCGAAGCGGCGTCAGGCCGGCATCGCCAGGCTGCGGATCGTCGACCCCCGCCTCCGCGAGCGCTTTCTGCTTGCGCCGCGCCCGCTCGGCAAGACGGGTGTAGCTGCCGGCAAGACGCAGGTGATCCAAGATATGCGCATCGAGCATGGGCGCGGCCATTGATTTCAGCCCCTCGAGCCGCGACTCTTCTGCCATCAGCCGCTCGAACGCGCTGGCCTCGAGATCGTTCTCGGCCAGCCAGCGCTCGACCTCTTGACGATGGAACAGACCGCGCTCGGCACGGAACCGATTGGTCGCTTTTCTCTTGGCGTGACCGGTAACGCCGACGCGCCGCCGGTCACACTCCCTCAGCCCGAGCAGGCGCAGGAAAGCTTGCCGTCTGGCCTCCTCGAAGGCCTGTGGTTCGAGCCGCAACTCTTCGAGCAGGCGCTGGTGCGCGACGACATCCCGCGCGTCAGCCGAATGCACCCCGGCCGCCGACGCGAGCCGCACGGCCTCATCCCACATGTGGGTCCACTCAAAGTGATAGTCGACCCGCATGGGCTCGGGCTCGGCGGCGAGCAGCTCGCGCATGGCAGCGAGCATAGCAAGCGCATCCTCGCGCTTCTGATCGATCCGGCCGGCCGGCAGCCAGGCACGCAAGGCGTGCAGCTCTTCCGCAGGAAGGCCTTGCGCCCCCGCTCGTCCGTGCAGCGCTTGCCAACTGCGCGCCTGGTAGAACAGCTCCTTGCCGATGCGCTCCAGCGCCTGGCGTGCGGGCGCGCCGATTACTCCTTCCTGCACTGCCCGCTCGAGCGTCGCCCGGATGTTGACCATCGACTCCGAGAGGGCGACGTAGCCCGCCTCCGCCGGCCCGTGCACGACCGCGACTTCGTCGTCGTCCTCCAGCCGCTCGTCGCGGTAGGCTTCGAAGATCCGACCCACACCGCGCATGCCGAAGGCGTGCAGCTCGGCCGCACGGAGCGCTCCCATACTGGCGCTGCCGAATATGTGGATGCCCTCGGCCATCGCGAACAGGATCTCCTTGTGCAAGACCGCAGGCACGCCCTCGAAGTAGCCGTCGACGATGCCGATCGCGCGTGGACGCCGCCGCACGACCCGATAGACGTCGCCCTGCGCGACCGGCGGCAGGCAGACCATGTCCGGCCCAGCGGCTTCGATCTCGGCGCGCGCGATCGTCGGGCCGGCGAATACGTAGGCGGTCATCGTGCCACTTCCCGCACTGCCCGTGCCCGCGCACCGGGAACGTAGTCGTCGCTGTTGTCAGAGCCCTCAAGCCCCGGAATGACCGCGCGCACGACCGGTAGCTGCAGTTCCGGCCTGGTCAGATCGACGACGACCAACTGGCGCACGCCCACAGCCTGCAGCTGCTCGAGCAGCCAGCGGACGTCGTCCTCGAAGGTGGCGAAATCGCGGCTCGGGATCTCGCGGAAGTCTCGCTCTGGCTCGCGTCGCATCAGCTCGCGGGCATCGCGCAGTTTTCTCGCGAGCCCCGATGGCGTGTACTGCTCACGCGGCAGGTCGTCGCGCGCGCCGGTGATGTAGGTCATGCGCACCTGCACGGCCTCGGTGAGCGCACGCAGCAGCGCGATCTCGCGGGTGGGGTGGCAGCCGGCGCCGTAGCCTGGATGGCTGACCGCCTCGTCCAAGATGACGCAGTTGAAGGCAGCCACGGCCACGTCGGTCGTGGTCTCCCACACGCCGACCGCGAGGCCGGCATGTTCGAGCTTACCCAGGACCTCGCAACAGGCCTCGTCCCGGATCGTGGCAAGATCAACCCGCGTGCGATCGCGCCCAGCCCGGCCCAGCCGGTGCCAGAGGCTTGTCGAGTCGCGCTCGACTACCTCGCAGATTGCATGGCTGATCGCTTCGAACCGGTGATTGCCCGAGGCGAGGCCGTTGGTGCTGGCCGGAAAGCAGCCACTGCCGGTAGGCTGAGGCAGCCTGAAGTCGGCGTGTACAACTTCATAAGGCACCCAGACGGGCGCATTGGCTATGAGATCGAATCCCTCGATCCAGAGCATCGAGAGGTTTGGCTGATACCGGGAGCCGGCGATCGGCGGCAACCGATCGACATGGACCAGAGGATGCCCATCTTGCAGGTCATTGTAGCCGGCGAGTTTGAGGGGCCGATTGATGCGCTCGGCGTGCCAGGTCTCGATCGCCTCCATCAGCCCCGAGGCCTTGGCCGCATCGAGGCTCAGCCCCTTGCCCTGGGCGACGGCGATCGAGCGCGAATTCGGCCGGCACACCATGATGACTGGAATGCCAATTCTATCGAGGCCCGTGACATTGGCCACCCGCGTAATGCCCATTTCCCGCAGCAGCGGACGCAAACGAGCGAGCGTCTCGGCAGGCGGTATGGCGCGATGGGTGCCCAATCGATATGCCTTGTACCCGCTATCGCCGTTCGCACAAGTAGGAAGAAAAGACATCTGTCATCCTATCTCGTACATGCCCAGGCTCCGTCCTCGGATTTCGTACTATGGGTTAGTTTAGACTCATCGGCATTCGAGGAAAGTGGCGATCTGGACATCGTCAAGTTAACCCGCTTGCGCCGGACCTCGTAGGGCGTTAGGCATTGGGATGAGCCCAGTCAGTTACAAGCGTCACCGATTTCCATCCCAGATCATTCGATGCGCAGTATGACTGTACCACCGTTTCAGCCTGAGGGCATTGTCAGATTAAATTGGCTTGAGCCCCCTGGCGAGGTTCCTTAGCCTCCGGCAATGCGCAACCCATTCCGTTATTTCAACAGCTCGCCCGAGGTGATCCGCCTCGTGGTTATGATGTATATCCGCTATCCGCTGTCGCTTCGGCAGGTAGAAGATATACTGTTCGAGCGTGGCATCGATATTTGCCATGAGACGGTACGGTTCTGGTGGAACCGGTTCGGTCCGATGTTTGCCGCCGCAATCAGGAAACGACGCATTCATCATCGGTCGTTTTCGCAATGGCGCTGGCATCTGGATGAGGTGTTCGTCAGGATCAATGGCGAGACGCATTATCTCTGGCGTGCGGTGGATCACGAAGGCGAGGTGCTTGAGGTTTTCGCGACGAAGCGCCGGGATCGCAGGGCCGCGCTGAAATTCCTGAAGCGCACCATGAAGCGTTACGGCCGACCGCGATCGATCGTAACCGACCGGCTTC
>JAZFYK010000022.1:0-14578 GCA_036443505.1 Gammaproteobacteria bacterium
TCGATACAGGCTCTTCACTGAATGTACCTACCTCCATCGCGCTTACCGCCTCGGCGAATGGCGCAACCATGGAGTCGGGCGTGAACCAATCAAGATCACCGCCGTTCGGGCCTGAAGGTCCTGTTGATCTCGTCCGAGCTAACTCCTGAAAGTCAGCGCCTTGCTGTAACTCCTCGATTACTGTCTGAGCCTCGACTTCTGTGTTTAAGAGAATATGTCGGGCCTTATACTGCGGACCAGTCATCTGGGAGAGATTCTCCTCATACGCAAGCTGAAGTTCGGCTTCGGTTGCGGGATTTTCCTCGAGGTAGTGCGATGCCGCGACACGAGAGAGCGCTTGTAATCGCTGAATTTCTAATTGGGCCGTCACTTCTTCATCTGATAGTCCTTGGGCATCTGCCGCACGTGCCAGTAATCGGAACTCAATGAGCTCTTGAATGAGCCCGTCATATTCCTCGTCAGTCAGAAGTTCCACCTCTTTCTGCGCGCGCGCCTGCACGTAGACGTTAAAAAGCACAGTTTGAATGGGCTCTCCGTCGATCGCAGCGACTCTCTCTTCGCCGAGAGGATCGATCGTCGCGCGTTGCTCCTGGGTACAGCCCAACAGCATGGTTAGTCCGAGCGACGCGATTACGCCTATGGTTCCGTTGTTCATTAGGATCCCTTTAATCACTGGTTGAGTTTGATGGGCCATCCGGAGCTGAGGCTGCGACGCTAAGCGCATGGATGTCTGTTTCCATCATGTCTCCGAGCGCCTGAAAAACCATACGATGACAGTCGATCGGCCGCGTGTTTAGGAAGCGCTCAGAGACTATGCGAACACGAAAGTGGCCTTTCCCCTCTTTAGCGCCGGCATGCCCTTCATGTAGATGGCTCTCATCTTTAATGTCTAACTCATCGGGCGCGAATTCGGCTTCTAGATACGCTCGAATCCGGTCGATTCGATCTTGCGTCACGGGCAGACCTGTTTGAACGGTTTAACGATCGAGCGCTCATAGGCCCCGGACCTAACGTAGGGGTCTTCCTGGGCCCAGGCTTGAGCCTCCTCAAGGGAGTCGAATTCCGCCACGAGCAGGCTGCCAGTGAACCCTGCTTCACCGGGATCCGTGCTGTCGATAGCCGGAAAAGGTCCACCGACGACAATTCGGCCCTGCGCCAGGAGCGCATCCAACCGCTTGAGATGGTCGGGCCGCGCGGCTTTTCGACGCGGCGAACTATCGGGCACATCTTCACTGATGATCGCGTAGAGCATGCCTCTCCTAGCCCTCTTCGGGCTGTTGCCCAGAAGTTCGTACAGCGATCCAAAGCACCTGACCAAGGGCCATCACCAACATCAGTCCGAACATGCCGAAGAGCTTGAAATTCACCCAAGTAGCCTCGTCAAAGTTATAAACCACGTACAGGTTGGCAGCTCCGAGGAAGGAAAAATTACCGACCCACATCAGATTCATTTGCCGCCACATTGCGGCGTCCAGCTCCACAGCCTGACCCATCATTCGTTCGGTGAGCGTGCTGGCTCCGATAAATCGGCTCCCGAGAAATGCCGCCGCGAAGAGCCAGTTGACGATTGTGGGCTTCCACTGGATAAAGATCGGATCTCGAAGCAGCAGCGTGATTCCGCCGAAGACGCCGACCAGCGCACCCGAGATCAGCAGCATCTTGTTGACCGATCCTTGTCGAAACCACTGAACCGCTATCTGAATCGCCATCGCAACCATAAGCGCCGCAGTCGCAGCAAACATACCTGCGAGCTTATAGGTGCCGAAAAAGACGACAATGGGGAGGAAATCTACGAGTATCTTCATCGGTATGGGGGCCTGTTCTGAGGCGGAGCATATTAACGCAACTGGGCTCCGGAAGACGGAAAGCCCGCTAAAATTGCCTGATGAGCCAATTCTTCAAGATTCACCCAGACAATCCGCAGGGCCGGCTCCTCGAGCGCGCTGCCGAGATCATTCGGGGTGGTGGGCTCCTCGTTTATCCTACCGACGCCTGCTACGCATTGGGCTGCCAGATCGGTGATAAGGCCGCGATGGACCGTATCAGCCGCATTCGGCACACCGGTAAGGATCATCATTACACGTTGGTATGTCGTGATCTCTCGGAGCTTGCGATCTACGCCACGGTTGATAACCGGGCCTATCGGCTACTGCGTTCCCTGACCCCGGGCCCTTACACGTTTATTCTCCAAGCGACCGGTGAGGTACCGAGGCGGCTGCAGAACGCAAGGCGCAGGACGATCGGGCTCCGTGTTCCAGATCATGCGATAGCCCAGGGAGTTCTAGAAGCGCTTGGCGAACCGATCATGAGCTCGACACTGTCGCTCCCCGAGGATCCCCTGCCTTTGAGCGATACGGAAGAGATTCGAGTTCGATTGGAGCATCAGGTCGATGCGATCATTGATGGCGGCCCCTGCGGGACTGAACCGACGACCGTTCTCGAGCTTAGCGAGGGTGATGTGACGATCCTGCGTCAGGGCAAAGGCCCGACTTCCGGCATGACGAGCTCATCCACTTCGCGCTGACCACCGAGTGCGGAGCGCGTATAATAATCGGATGTTCGGAATGGATATCGACCGGTTCCTTTACACACTTTCGGTCGCCGCCATCCCAGTCCTATTCGCAATCACCGTACACGAAGTCGCTCACGGCTGGACCGCTCGCCAACTTGGAGACCCGACGGCCGAGCGGGCAGGCCGCCTCACGCTGAACCCCTTAAAGCACATCGATCCCGTAGGCACCGTAGTCATCCCGCTGACGATGCTGCTGCTCAGCGGTGGCTCCATGGTCTTCGGCTGGGCGAAACCGGTACCCGTGATGTTCCAGAATCTGAGGAATCCCCGGCGCGACATGATCATCGTTGCAGCTGCCGGGCCTGCGGCTAATCTCGCAATGGCAACGGGCTGGGCGGTCCTTGCGGCGAGCCAAGGGACATTGTTGGGCTTAGAGGGACCGGCGGCGGCGTGGCTGAACGGAGTTTGTGTCATGGGGATTCTCATCAACTCCATACTTGCCGTTTTCAATATGCTGCCGCTGCCGCCCCTGGATGGTGGCCGCGTGCTGGCGGGCCTGCTGCCACCGGCACAGGCACGTATTCTTCACCGTATTGAGCCGTATGGCTTTATGATTGTCGTGATCTTGATGATCAGCGGGGTACTATGGACGGTGCTGGAGCCGCCTTTGTTTTTCTTTGTCGATTTCTTCTGGTCGCTTGCTGGATTCGGATAGTTGGCTACGCCCACTCGACAATCTGGAAAACCTGAACTCAGACTCGTGCCGACTGCGCCGCCGGTGACTGATGAGGCAGGTATCATCGCCCAGGGCGAAATGCCGTTCGCTGTCGTGTCGGGTGAACCCGTCACCGAACTGCCGCGCGACCTTTACATTCCGCCGCACGCGTTAGAAGTCTTCCTGGAGGCCTTCGAAGGACCGTTGGACCTCCTGCTCTATCTCATCCGGCGGCAGAACCTGGATATCCTGGATATCCCCGTCGCCGAGATCTCCAAACAATACACGCACTACATCGACCTCATGTCCGATATGCAGTTCGAACTCGCCGGAGAGTACCTGGTGATGGCAGCGACGCTGGCGGAAATTAAATCCAGGATGCTGCTGCCTCGATCGACGGAGGAGGAGACCGACGAAGACGATCCCCGCGCAGAGCTCGTTCGTCGCCTCCAGGAATACGAACGATTCAAGCAGGCCGCCGAGGACCTCAACACCCTGGAGCGCCTCGAACGGGATGTCCTACCCGCTGCTGCGGAAGTTACCGAGCACCGGATCGTGAGAAAGCTGCCGGACGTGACCCTTAAGGAGGTACTGATCGCTTTCAAGGAAGCCATCGAACGCGCGGATATGTTTGCGCATCATCATGTCCGACGGGAGCTGTTATCTGTACGCGAACGGATGTCTGCGATCCTGGTCTCTTTGGAGAAAGAACAATACGCGAATTTTTCCGACCTTTTTGACCCCATAGAGGGTCGGATGGGTGCGACGGTCACATTTCTTGCGATTCTAGAATTGCTCAAAGACGCGTTGATTGACGTCGTGCAAAACGAACTTTACGGACCCGTCCACGTGCGTGTAGCCCAATCCGAGCGGAAAGACACCAAAACTGAACCTGCGTGAGCACCTCCAATGGATGACACACAGATCAAACATGTTCTAGAAGCCGCGCTCTTCGCTGCTGGACGACCGCTCACGCTGGATAAGCTCAGTGAGTTGTTCGGCAAGCGCTCGCGACCAGATAAGCAGACCCTGATGCGCGTACTTGACCTGCTCGTAGCGGACTACGAGGGCCGCGGCATCGAGCTGAAGGAAGTGGCCAGCGGCTACCGAGTCCAGATCAAGCAGTCCATGAGCGATTGGCTGACTCCGCTTTGGGACGAACGCGTCCCGCGCTACAGTAGCGCTCTGCTCGAGACGCTTGCGCTCATCGCCTATCGCCAACCGATCACGCGCGGTGATATCGAGGAGGTCCGAGGCGTCGCCGTAACCACGGGCATTATCCGCACCTTGCTCGAGCGCGATTGGATCCGCGTCGTAGGCCATCGTGATGTACCGGGTAGGCCAGCCATGTTTGGCACGACCCGGGAGTTTCTCGATTACTTCGGCCTCAAGAAACTCGACGACCTTCCCCCGCTGTCGGAGCTCAAGGACCTCGACGATTTCAATGTCGCGCTGGACTTTCCGGAACCCAGTCCTCAGGTTGATCTGGTTGAAGACCTGGAGATCGAGCAGTCAGAGCGCGCGGAAGCAGCGCTGGAGGCCCTACAGCTACCCACAAAAGCCGATTCGGGCGATGGCACGATCGTACCGATCTCTCGCCCAGAGTCGGGCTGAGGCGCCCTGCCGTTGACTCGAGCCGGTATTCGAGTCACCCAGTCCCCGACGAGGCCCAAAGTGGCAGATCGAATCCAGAAAACCCTGGCGAATGCCGGTGTAGGCTCACGCAGAGAAGTCGAGCGCTGGATCAGGCAGGGCCGTATCGTCATTGATGGCCAACCAGCGAAACTCGGCGACCGATTGGCCGGCGGGGAAAAGATCCTTCTGGACGGGCGCACCGTCCGGCTCGTCCCCAGCGCGCGGGAACGCAAATCTCATCGCGTCTATTACAAGCCTGCCGGTGAGGTCACGAGCCGTCGGGATCCGGAGGGGCGGCGAACGGTCTTCCACGAACTCAAGCCGCCTCGACACGGGCGTTGGATTTCGGTCGGGCGGCTGGACATCAGTACGATGGGATTGCTGTTGCTGACGTCCGATGGTGAGTTAGCCCATCGCTTGATGCACCCGAGCTATGAGATCCCTCGAGAATATGCCGTTCGTCTCATGGGAGAACTGACCGGCCAGCAGTTGGCGCAGCTCAAACGGGGCGTGGAACTGGACGACGGCGTGGCGAAATTCGATCAGGCACGCAAGGACGGCGGCTCGGGGCGCAATGTCTGGTATCGAGTCACGCTGCACGAAGGCCGCAATCGCGAGATTCGGCGAATATTCGAAGCGCTGAACATTCCGGTCAGTCGTCTGATACGAGTGCGCTATGGACCTGTGTCGCTCGGAGAGATGCATCGAGGCGACTCTCGGGCGCTGTCGGCGAAGGAAATCGAAGCTCTGTATGACGTGGTCGGCCTCCGGGTTCCCTGAGTCAACGCACTGAGCTTATTCGGTGGGCTGACTGAAGGGCTGGCTGCCGGGCCGGTATTCGATGCGCTCGCCCGAGACACCACGGCTCTCGGGACCCAGCAAGTACAGATAAGGACCGGTGATGCTCTCTGGCGTCGGCAGCGAGTCCGGATCCTCGGCCGGAAAGGCCTTCCGTCGCATGCCGGTGCGTGTCGCGCCGGGATTGATGCAATTCACGCGAATCGACGTATTCTCGCACTCATCTGCCAGGACCTGGGCCAAGCCCTCCGTGCCAAATTTCGATACGCAGTAGGCACCCCAATAGGCGCGGCCGACATTACCGACGCCGCTGGTCGTGAACAGCACCGATGCATCCTCGGAGCAGCGCAGGAGCGGCAGCAGGCAACGCGTGAGAATAAACGGAGCGTTGAGATTGGTATGAATGACCCGTTGCCAAAGCCCGATGTCATAGTGTTCGATTGGGCTGAGATCGCCGAGAACACCGGCGTTGTGGAGGAGGCCGTCGAGGCGCTGGAAGCGTGACTCGATCTGTTCGGTCAGGTGCTGGTACTCGTCCCCCTGAGCGCGTTCCAGATCAAGTTCCGCCGCGACGGGCTCCGGACCGAGATCTTTCAGTTCTTCGTAGAGTTTCTCCAGCGCCGCTGCACTTCGTCCGTGCACAACGACCGTGGCCCCGTGCCGGACTAAGTCCCGCGCGACCGCTCGGCCGATGCCGGATGTCGCACCTGTGACCAGAATGACTCGGTTCTTCAGAAGGTCGGGGGCGGGCTCGTACTGGTCCCAATCTATCATGTCCAGACTTCAGGCCTGTCCGTGACGCTGATGGCCGCGCGCACTAACCGGACCGCTCGCGCTTCTCGGGGGGCGTCAGGGAAGTGTTTTCGTCGGCCGGCCCGGGCGCGAATTCGCGGGGCGTTTCCTCGATCGGTTCCACTGTCTCGAGGTGTTGCTTTGGGTTTACCCCGAGTTCGGTAAAACGTCGTGCGCCCGGAAGGACCCGATGTTCGAGGGAGCCGATCGCCTGGTTGTATGCCTTCACACTATTTCCGAGTTCCTTGCCCACGGTACTTAGATGGCCAGCGAACGTGTTCAGACGTTCGTAAAGCTGCACGGCCAGCTTGCGAATTTCGGCTGCGTTCTCCGTCAGTGCCGTTTGCTGCCAGCCGTATGCGATAGCCTTCAAGAGCGCGACGAAACTGGTCGGGGTCGCGAGAATGACTTGTTGGCGCAGAGCATCGTCCAGTAGATCGGGACGCTGCGCGAGGGCTGCGCTCAGAAACTGATCCCCCGGAATGAACAGGATAACGAACTCAGGGCTGTGTTCGAACTGTGCCCAGTACGATTTGCTGGCCAGGTCCCGGACACGTTTCGCGACATTGGCCGCGTGGCGCTCCAACGCCGCCACCTGGCTCGCTTCGTCCTCAGTCTGTGTCGCGTCCAGATAAGCGTCAAGCGGGGTTTTCACGTCGACGACTACCTGCCGTCGATCCGGCATATTGATGATCATGTCGGGCCGAATCGCGCCGTCTTCGGTGGTCGTGTGGCTCTGGGTGACGAAGTCGCAGTGCTCCACCATGCCAGCGAGCTCGACGAGGCGACGCAGGGTAATTTCCCCCCACTGGCCCCGCACCTCGGGACGCCGGAGTGCGTTGACGAGATTGCGCGTCTCGGCACTGAGCGTACGTTGGCCTGCTGCCATGGCTTCCAACTGTGCCGTGATACTCCCGTGCGCTTCATGTCGAGACTTTTCCAGTGCGTTAATTTGCACCTCGGTCCGGCTCAGCGCATCTCTTATCGGTTTGACGAGGTTCTCCACGGCCTGTTCCCGAGCGGCAAGCTCGGCTTTCGCGCGCTCGTGGTGAGTGCCCAGGCTCTCACGGGCAAGTTTCAGGAATGTCTCCGAGTGGCTCTGGAGTTGCTCATTGGCGAACTGGCCGAAGGCGGCAGTGAGCCGCTCTGTCGCAAGCGCCAGGGCCCCTTCGCGCTCGGCGTCCAAGCGGTCCTGGTTCTTAATCTCGGTGTCCCTGAGGCTCAGCTGGTGCCGGAGCTTCATGTTTCGAGATCGGCTCAGGCTCAATCCCGTCAACAGACCCACGATCAGGCCGGCGACACCACAGCCGATGAGGTAAAACACGATCGCTGGGTCAGCTGGGGACATGGGCTTGAGGCTCGGTCTCTAGTTGCTTCACTGCGTCCAATAGCGCACTCGGTCGTGTAATCACAAGATCCGCCCCCCAACTATACGGGTCTTGATGGGGTCGGATGTAGCCATAGGTCACCGCGATCGTGCCCATTCCAGCCGCGCGGCCCGCTTCGATGTCACCCTGCGCATCACCCACATAGACGCAATGCGAGGCGGACACCCCGAGCTCCTGAGCTGCCAGGAGCAGTGGCGCCGGATGGGGTTTACGTTGTGGCAGTCGATCACCACTGATGACGCAGCCGGGCGCGTCACTTAAACGCAGCGCCTCGAGCAGCGCCGTCGTCATCGCGCCGGGTTTGTTCGTCACGATGCCCCAGGCCGGCCCATAGTCAGATAACTCGTTAAGTATATCTCTTAACCCATTGAAAATACGTGATTTGACAGCTACCTGATTGCCATAGATCTCGAGGAACTCCTGCCGCAGGTCTTCGACCTGATCAGCCGTGTACGTGGTGCCAAAACCCAGTCTGATGAGCCCCAGCGCACCGTTGGACACCTCGTTACGCGCGATCGCATAGGGTGCCACCGGCCGTTGATGACGCGCCAGCAGCTCGTTGAGCGCCGCCACCAGATCCGGCGCCGTATCGGCGAGCGTCCCGTCCAGATCCAGCAATACCGCGCGAATTTTCATGCGGCCTATCGACGGACCGTGTAGCCGAAATAATTCACATCGGAATTACCGCCGAGGCGATAGCTTCGAGTGAGCGGGTTGAAGTGCAGCCCGGTGATGTCGACCAGGTCCAGGTCAGATTTGCGGCACCATCCGGCAAGTTCCGCCGGGCGCACGAGCTTGAGATAGTCATGAGTTCCGCGGGGCACCATGCGCAGGACGTGTTCAGCGCCGACGATCGCCAGCAGGAAACTCTTCAGATTGCGATTAATCGTGGAGAAAAATACCGTACCGCCGGGGCGAACGGCGAGCGAGCAGGCCGCGACCAGCGCTTCCGGCTCCGGAACATGCTCCAACAACTCGAGACAGGTGACGACGTCAAACTGCCCTGGCTCCTCGCTGGCCAAACTGGCGGCGTCGATCTGTCTGTACTCAAGGCGAGTATCGGTCTCCTCGGCATGTTGCCGGGCGATCTCGAGGCTGGCTGCCACGAGATCGATTCCCACAACGTTCGCGTCCCGGGCGGCCAGCGCCTCGCTGAGCAGGCCGCCGCCGCAACCAACATCGAGTATGCGCGCACCCTTGAGCGTCACGCGTTCCTCGATGTAACTCAGGCGAAGCGGGTTAATCTCGTGCAGCGTCTTCAGCGGACCATCCGGGTTCCACCACTCCGCGGCAATAGCCTCAAACTTGGCGAGCTCTGCGGGATCCACATTTTCGGACGTTTGGCTCATGAATCGAGGACCCGTTTGCCCCACTGATCTGCGCGTTCCAGGATCGTCGCCGGCTCCATGCGTGTGAGCGAACCGGCTGCGAGCAGGTGCTCGCCGCCCACCCAAACATCGGTGACCTGCTCTCGACCGGCGCAATAAACCAGTTGCGATAATGGGTCCAGGACCGGTCGCACGGCGGCTTCGGTTAACTCGACGCAGATCACGTCCGCCAACTTACCAGCAACGAGCGACCCGATCTCATCGGCTAGCCCTAAGGCTCGAGCGCCGTTAATCGTCGCCATCTTCAAAGCCGCCGACGCGGGTATGGCTGCCGGGTTCGCCGCGACATGCTTACCAAACAGAGCAGCCATCTCCATCTCGGCCCAAAGGTCCAGTCGATTGTTGCTGGCCGCGCCATCGGTACCCAAGGCGGTGTTGACACCAGCGGCCAGCAACTCGGCGACGGGGCATGCGCCGCTGGCGAATTTGAGATTGGATCGCGGGCAGTGGACGACACTCGACCCGGCCAGTGCCAGAGTTTCGATCTCGCTATCGAGCAACTGCGTCGCGTGCACCGCGATCAAGCCCGAGTTCAGCAAGCCCAACTCTTCCAGGCGCTGTAGCGGCCGCTGGCCAGACTGCGAGACGGCATCCTCCACCTCCCGCGCGGTCTCATGGACGTGCGTCTGCACGGGGACCTCGAGTTCATCGGCGAGTTGACGAATGCGCCGCAAAGTCTCGTCGGAGACGCTATAGGGTGCGTGTGGCGCAAAGAAAGTGCTCACGAGCGGATGCGCCCGATAGGTATCGTGAACGGCCAGGCCCTTGCTGATGTATTCATCCGGCGTCGCGGCCCATGGAGAAGGGAAGTCGATCGCGATCATGCCGACCGCCGCCCGGATGCCGGTCTCCACCGCAACGTCGGCCACCTTGTCCGGAAAGAAATACATGTCGGCAAAGCAACTCGTGCCGCCTCGAAGCATCTCCGCCACGGCCAGGCGGGTACCATCGGCGACGAAATCCGGATTCACCAGCCTCCTTTCCGTGGGCCAGATTCGTTCCTCCAACCAGCTCGATAGCGGCATATCGTCGGCATAGCCTCGCATCAAGCTCATGGCAGCATGCGTATGGGCGTTGACCAGGCCCGGCAGCAGGACATGGTCCGGGCGCTCGTGGAGCACATCCGGTTCAAAACGCTCGGTCGCTAAAGCGCGGGGGAGCAGCGCGAGAATTCGGCCCTTGTCGATCGCCACAACGAGATCCTCGTTCACCTCCGTATCCGGTTCCACCGCGATAGTCCAGCGGGGGCAGATCAGTGCATCGATACGTTGACTCACTATCCGGATGACTCACTCATGGGGGTTGATCGGCACGTTAACTTCGCGGTGAAGTATAGCCGTTTGCCTCTTCCGTAACCCTACGGAGAAGGACTCCCTTATGGTAGAATTTGACCCCATTATTGAGTATTCGGAACCTGATTTTTCAAGCTTGTCTGGCCGTTCGAAATGCACGGCCACAGCGGCTTGACGACCCGTTTCTCTCTCAGTGCGTTTTAGCTCATCCGGCGCCTTTTAGCGGACCGGGACGGGCCAGTATTTGTGGTAAAGAACATGGTTCGAATCGCCAAAGAAGTTATTCAGGTCAATCTCGAAGACGAGATGAAGCGCTCCTATCTGGATTACGCCATGAGCGTAATCGTAGGACGCGCGCTGCCGGATGTAAGAGATGGGCTCAAGCCGGTCCATCGCCGCGTGCTGTATGCGATGCGCGAGCTGGGCAACGAATACAACAAGCCCTATAAGAAATCCGCCCGTGTAGTGGGTGATGTAATCGGTAAATACCATCCCCACGGAGACAGCGCCGTCTATGAGGCCATTGTCCGAATGGCGCAGCCGTTTTCGATGCGTTATCTACTCGTGGACGGGCAGGGTAACTTCGGCTCGGTGGACGGCGACGCACCCGCCGCGATGCGCTATACCGAAATTCGCATGGCACGGCTGGCCCAGGATCTGCTCTCCGATATCGAGAAGGAAACGGTCGACTTTGCGGCGAACTACGATGAAAGCGAGCACGAACCGGTCGTCCTGCCGACGCGCGTACCCAACCTGCTGGTTAACGGTTCGTCCGGTATCGCGGTGGGCATGGCCACGAATATTCCGCCGCATAATCTCGGCGAAGTCGTCGACGCCTGCTCAGCACTGCTGGAGAATCCCGAGCTCGGTATCAGCGATCTCATCAAGTTTGTGCCCGGACCCGACTTTCCGACGGCGGGATTGATTCACGGCGCTCAGGGAATCGTTAGTGCGTATACGACCGGTCGCGGCCGAATCTATGTCAGAGCGCGGTCCCATATCGAGCCGCTCGCGACAGCCGGCCGCGAAGCCATCATTGTCACGGAGCTCCCGTATCAGGTCAATAAGGCGCGGCTGATCGAAAAAATCGCCGAGCTCGTCCGTGACAAGCGTCTAGAAGGAATTAGCGAGTTACGGGACGAATCCGACAAAGACGGAATGCGCGTCGTGATCGAGTTGCGCCGCGGAGAACTCTCCGAGGTCGTCTTAAATAATCTCTATAAACAGACCCAGCTACAGAGTGTGTTCGGCATCAATATGGTCGGACTCGTGGATGGGCAGCCCAAACTGCTCACGCTCAAGGAGTTCCTGGACGCATTCATCCGTCATCGTCGCGAAGTCGTCACCCGTCGGACGCTCTATGACCTTCGGAAGGCACGGGAACGCGCCCACGTTCTCGAAGGACAGACAGTCGCGCTGGCGAATATCGATGCGGTCATCGAACTCATCAAGGCCGCCGCGTCGCCCGCCGAAGCCCGCGTGGGATTGGTCGAGCGCGAATGGGCACCGGGCCCCGTCGTCAACATGCTGGAACGCGCCGGCGCCGCGGCCACGCGTCCGGAAGAGTTAGCGGAGACTTTTGGCCTGACTGGAACCGGCTATCGCCTCTCCGAGGTTCAAGCGCAGGCCATACTGGATCTTCGTCTGCACCGCCTGACGGCCCTGGAACAGGATAAAATACTCAAAGAATTTAGCGACTTAGTGGACAAAATTCAGGAATATCAGGCGATCCTGGAGAATCCTGAGGCGCTGCAAAGCGTAATCCGCGACGAGCTCGCGGAGATCCGCGAGCGTTACGCCGATCCCCGTCGTACGGAGATCGTCACCGACTACACCGATCTCACGATCGAGGATCTGATACCGGAGGAGGACGTCGTCGTGACATTGTCTCACGGCGGTTATGCCAAAGCTCAGCCCGTGGCTGCATACCAGGCGCAACGTCGAGGCGGACGCGGCCGAGCTGCCGCACGGGTCAAAGATGAGGACTTTATCGACCAACTGTTCATTGCCAACACTCACGATACGCTGTTGTGTTTCTCCAGCAGAGGGAAGGCATACTGGCTCAAGGTCTATCAGGTTCCGCAAGCGGGTTCAGGCTCGAGAGGACGCCCGATCGTCAACTTGTTGCCGTTACAGGAAAACGAACGCATCAATGCGGTCCTGCCCATCAAGGAATTCACAGATGATCAGAATGTCATCTTCGCGACCAAACGGGGCACGGTTAAAAAGACGCCCCTGAGCGCGTTCTCCCGCCCTCGCGCGAATGGAATTATCGCCGTCGAGTTGCGCGAGGACGATCGTTTGATCGGGGCGAGCATTACGCTCGGTGAACAGGACGTCATGCTGTTCGCCCGATCAGGAAAAGCGATTCGATTCGCCGAATCCGATGTTCGATCCATGGGCAGAACTGCGGCCGGCGTTCGTGGGCTCCGCCTGGGCGGCCCGGACGACGAGGTCATCGCGCTAAGCATCCCTGACAAAGATCTCGTGCTCATCGCGACGGAGAACGGCTATGGCAAGCGGACGCCGCTGGACGACTTTCCGGTCCAGGGTCGCGGCGGGCAGGGCATAATCGCCATTCAGACCTCAGATCGCAATGGCCGTGCCGTCGGTGCGCTGCAGGTCTCGAAAGACGACGAGATCATGCTGATCAGCTCCAACGGTACGCTCGTCAGAACACCGACCTCGGAGATTTCCGTGATGGGGAGAAATACGCAGGGAGTTCGACTGATCCGGCTGGACACCAACGACAAGCTGGTCGGGTTAGAGCGTGTGGAGCTCTTACAGGAACAGGAGACGGGCTGACGGCGAGCGACGCACACGGAGAGTAACGAGATGGACCGCGTTTATAACTTCAGCCCAGGCCCCGCCGCATTGCCGCCGCAGGTCATGGAACAAGCCCAGGCAGAATTCCTTGATTGGAACGGCACGGGCATGTCGGTCATGGAAGTGAGTCACCGCAGCCCCGAGTTTATGGACCTCGCAGCGCAGTCGGAGGCGGATCTGCGGGAACTGTTTGAGATTCCCGAGAACTATAAAGTCCTGTTCCTCCAGGGTGGTGCGACACTACAGTTCGCCGCGGTGCCCCTTAACCTCGCGACACCGGATCAGGTGGCCGACTACGTCGTGACAGGCAGTTGGGGCAAGAAGGCTAAGACAGAGGCATCGCGTTTCGTTCAGGTCAATGTCGCGGCCGATGCCGCGGCGAGTAGTTACACGACCGTGCCGGACCCGGCGACCTGGCAGATATCAGCTAATGCAGCCTATTTGCATTGCACGCCTAATGAGACTATTGGCGGCGTGGAGATGCACAGCATCCCGGACGTGTCGGATGCGCCCCTGGTAGCGGATATGTCTTCGACGCTACTATCGAGGCCGATCGATGTCGGCCGTTTCGGTCTCATCTACGCCGGGGCTCAGAAGAATATCGGACAGGCAGGATTGACTGTCGTCATCGTGCGCGAGGATCTGCTCGGACACCCAGTCGCGCAGACGCCCGGTGAAACGGACTACCGCGTCAGGGCAGATACGGACTCGATGAGGAACACGCCTGCGACCTTCGCGTGGTACATGGCGAGCCTGGTATTCAGATGGCTGAAGGCTCAAGGAGGACTCAAAAAAGTAGCACAGCGCAACGATGCCAAGGCGGCGAAACTCTACTCGGCGATCGACGCTTCGGGCTTCTACACGAATCCCGTCGATGTGAGTTACCGATCCCGGATGAATATTCCGTTCACGTTGCCGGATACGGCGTTGGATTCAATATTTCTCGATGAGTCCAAAGCGGCCGGCCTGGCCAACCTGAAGGGCCACCGGTCGATCGGCGGCCTCCGTGCCAGCATCTACAACGCGATGCCCGAAGAGGGTGTGGATGCATTGATCGCATTCATGTCGGATTTCGAGGCGAAACACGGTTAAGTCATCATGACAGATACCTTCAAAATTCTGACACTCAACAATATCGCGAGTGAAGGCTTGGATCGCTTGCCCCGCGAACGCTATGAGGTGGGCGCGGATGTATCCGATCCCCACGCGATACTGGTGCGCTCCTACGACAT
>JAZFYK010000023.1:0-2122 GCA_036443505.1 Gammaproteobacteria bacterium
AGGAGGTGCAGGTAGAGCGGAAAGAACTCCTCGAGTCCAGGGTCGATGTCCCGCAACTGCTGGAGCGACGTTTGCAGCTGGTCTGGTCGCGGATCGTCATCGGGGAGACCGAGAGATTCGCGCAACATACGGAGGAACGGGAGGTACGCGATGTTGCTGCCATACGATTGGCAACGGCCCTGGAGCACGGTGACGGAGTCCGTGTCGATGGTGCTGCGGAACTCGTAGAGCAGTCGGCTCTTGCCAAGGCCCGCATCGCCGATGATCGACACGAACTGGCACCCGCCACGCACGGCCTGGTCCAATCGGTCACGCAGCGTCGCGAGTTCGGTCTCACGCCCGGTGTACGCCGTCAAGTCGATTTCGTGCGCCGCGTCGAGCCGGCTCTGCGTTCCCGATTCCCGGAGCAGGCGATGTGGTATAGTCTGCATACCGCCTTTGAGCTGTATCGGCTTGCCCTCTTCCGTTTCAAAGAACGGAGCAAGCAACCGCTGGCACTCTCCGCTCACGAGGATCTCGCCTACCTCCGCTTCGGCGGCGACTCGAGCAGCCTTTTGCAACGGATCTCCCACGATGCGATACCGCTGACCGCCCGTCGGATGTGCTTGCGCGACCACCGAACCCACATCGATGCCGGATTGAAGCTCGACCCACTCATCGAGGCTGAGCTCAGCGCTCAATTCCATACTGCGGACCTGCGAATGAAGCTCCACGGTGGCTCGGGCGGCACGCACGACATCGTCTTCGTGGGTAGTGGGAATGCCGAACACGGCGACGATCTCTTCACCTGAACATCGATTCACCACGCCGCCGTGACGCTTGACGATCTCGTCAGCCAGCTGCTCGATCCTTTCGGCCACGTGGTCCACTTGTTTCGGCGTGAGCCGTTCAACCATCTGATTGTATCCACCAACGTAACTCACCACGATCGTCGCTTGCCGGTGTTCGCCCTCCGGCAGAAGACGTGCGGTTGCACTCGGGCGAGCATCTCGTGTCGTCGGGGTCACCGAACCGGCAGCATCTTGCACCGATTGGTCGAGGGCTGCCAAAGCTTCTGCCAGGTCACCAATAGTCTGGTACCGGTCTTCCGGATCTTTGGCCAACGCGCGGTGAGTAATGTGTTGCAGCGCGACTGGAGTGTCTGGACTGAGCGTGCAGAGTGGCACCGGCTCTTTGTTCAGGACGGCATGCATCATGGCCGTCAGCGTCGGACCCTTGAACGGCAGCTCACCGGACAACATCTCATACAGTAGAACGCCCACAGACCAAATGTCAGCGCGGTTGTCGACGCGCATGCCGCTGGTTTGTTCGGGACTCATGTAGGCCACGGTTCCAATGACACCACCCGTTGCGGTCAGGTTAACATCGGCAAGCTTGGCGATCCCGAAATCGACGATCTTCACGAGGCCGTCTTCGGTGACCAAGATGTTGGCCGGCTTGATGTCCCGGTGTACGATGCCACGCTCGTGGGCTTTGCCGAGTCCGGTGCAGATCTGCACCGTGTATTGGACGGCCTCGGAAACGCCGAGCGGACCCCGGTCGAGCTTGGCGCCGAGGCTCTCACCGTCGTAGAGTGGCATCGCGATGAACAGCTGGCCGTCGTCGGTTTCGCCGATCTCGTGGATTGTGCAGATGTTGGGGTGGTCGAGTGACGCGGCCGCCTTGGCCTCTATGACGAAACGACGCTCGGCAGCATCATCGAGACGCAGCTGGGGGAGGAGGAACTTCAAGGCAACGGTGCGGTCGAGTCTGGCATCCCGGGCCTTGTACACCACACCCATCCCGCCACCACTGAGCCGTTCGAGGATCGCGTAATGGGAAACGGTCTTGCCTTCGAGGCCGTCGGTAGGCCCGAAGCGCGCGACCAAGGGCGCCACGAACTCGTCGGTCAGGGGACCGGAGTTCAAGTGAGCGGTGAGCAACGAGCGCACCTGGCGCAGCAATTCGCTGTCCCTGCCGCAAGCTCGCTCCAGAAACTCGTCGCGCGCAGCGGCGTCGCACTCCAAGGCCTCGTTCAACAGGTCCTGGATCTGCTGCCAGCGTTCAGGGGACAGGCTTTCCATCGTCAGATGCTCAGCTCTCGGTTGAATCCAGCAGCAGGAGATCGTTACCTCGGTCGTGC
>JAZFYK010000024.1:0-3618 GCA_036443505.1 Gammaproteobacteria bacterium
CAGGGCGCGGCCGATGAATTCGAGCTGTGGATGCCATGGCTGCCCCGTATAGATCAGATAGCCACCGTCCGGAATCGCAGCCGCAAGCCCATCCAGAGACCGACGGATCATGTCGTTGTCGGCAAAAAGCTCATACAACCCGGAGACCACTCCGAGAGTCGGGCTAGGCTCGGTCGCTGCCAGGCTATCTCGATCGAACGCATCTCCTTTCACGAACGAGACAGTATCTTCGAGTCCGCGTTGCCTGATGAGCTTCGATCCAGCCGTGACGTTGAGGTCGCTGTAGTCACGCAGGCATATCGAGTCAGGTCGAACCTCGATGTGCTCGATCGCGTCCAGGATGTAACGACCATGGCCTGCGGCGATGTCGAGAATCCGGACTGCAGTCCCTTCGCTATGGAGCCTTTCGGCGGCGTCCTGTAACAGGCCTTCGATGTGGCGCTTGCGTTCGCGGATTCCCTTCCAGCCGATCGAATCGAGATAGCGCCGGTCGATCAGCCGGCCGAGAGGCGTTAGCCCCTGGGCGCTGTTCTGATAGACGTAATCCAGCGTGCTGCCTGAGTCAAAGCCTGTTGCATGCCCCAGACGAATACCCTTCGAGAACCAGCCGCCGATTCTCAGTCCCATACGCACCATCAGCCAGTAGATCCACTGCATCGAGAAGCGCCTCAGGGGGCTGGCGATCCTATCGGCCTCCGCGCGCGTGAAACTCAATTTGTCGGCGGTCAGCAGCGACAACTGCTCGATGGGTTCCTCGAATCGACGCAGCAGAAACTCCCGCACTTTCTCAATAGCCAGCTTGCGGTCTTTTTCCCCTAGCGTGTCGTGGAAGAACCCCGCCAGGAGGTGCCGTTCCTTGGTCAGCGTGCCGAGTCGTTCATAGAGTCGGTGCTGAGGCCCATGATGGACGACCCAGTCGTTTGCAGAGATAAGGAGCTGGGTTGGAATTGTGATCGCGCTCGCGTCGGCGACGATGCGTTCAGCGACATCGTTCAGTCCGAGCAGGATGTTTACTGCGATCGGCCGAACAATCAAAGGGTCAGTTTCGAATGACGCAATCCGCTGAGGATCATGAGTCAGAAACTTCCCTTTGACATAGCTGTTGACGAAGAAATTCCCTTTTAGCGCATAAGCTAATCTTAGGCCGGGCCATGCGAACGGTACGTAGAGCTTCACCCTAAAGGCAGGCGAAGCCAGCACCATGCCGCGAATTCCTGGAGCGTAGTCGTGAGCCCAGGCCGAAACGAGTACGGCACCGATGCTCTGCCCGATGACTGCGATATCGTTTACGTCGGTCCCGTAAGTCGAGGAGATGTGAGCGATAAACTCCTGTACATCGCGAACCAGTGTGCCGCTCGTTGAATCGGGTTCCGGCTCCTTCCGCGATAGACCGAGCCCGCGCGCGTCCCAGGCGAAGAACGCGAAGCCCGGTAGGTCGAGTTCGTCGACGATGTGCGCCATGCGACCCGAGTGCTCGTGGCCGCGGTGGAACAGGGCCACAGCGCCGGATGGCGTCTCGGATTCCGCCGGCCAATAACGATAGAACAGCTCGTAATCATCGGACGTTCGGAATTTTCTGTCTTCGACGGCTCTCAAGGCAACATTCTCTTTCTTCTGTGCCGATGGGCATCATAGCTTTTCAGCGTTAGCATTCGATAGAGTTTAATCAATCAGGCGCAGAGAGGCAGGCCGGCGATAAGCCTTAGAATAGGGGTTGGCGGACAGGAGCTCACATCCTGTAACGCTATAGGGAGTCCAAGCCATGAACGAGAGAAAGACGCTGTTACTCAATCGTCGGCGAATGCTTTATGCGGCCCTGATGAGCGGTAGCGGCGCAGCACTGGCCGCCTGTGGCCCGCGTGACGATTCGGCCGAATCGGCGTCGTCCGACGACGACCTCTGGGCGGGATTCGACTCTCGGATCACCGAGCGAACGCTGGCGGAAGCGGAAAAGCTGTTCGGCCTTCAGTTTGCCGAGGCGGAACGCCGGCAAATTCTCGGTGGCCCGGTCGAAGAAGCCGAGGATGGGTTTTTTGCAGAGCAACTCGAATCTTTGAGAATCCTGCGAAGTCAGGAGATTCCGAACTCTCTGGCGCCGGCGATGACATTCGATCCCCGGCTCCCCGGTGTTTCCTATCTGGAGCAGCCCGACGTCGTTGTCCTGTATCCGGAGGAGATTGGCCCAGTGCCTGGCGGCTCGGAGAGCGTGGCGTTCGCCTCGGTCAAACAACAGGCTCGATGGATGACCACCGGCGAGGTTACGAGCCGAGAACTGACGGAGATCTACCTCGAGCGCATCGAGCGACATGCCGATTTGCTCGAATGCTTTGTCACTGTCACGCCCGACGTTGCCCGGGAGCAGGCGGATGAGGCAGATCGCGAACGCGCTGTCGGCCAGGTGCGCGGACCGCTGCACGGTATTCCTTATGCCGTAAAAGATCTGCTCGATACAGCCGATATTCGAACGACATGGGGCGCCGAACCTTATAAGGATCGGGTTCCGGCAACCGACAGTACGGTCGTGCGACGGCTGCAGGACGCCGGCGCCGTAATGCTCGGCAAGACCACGATGGGCGCCCTCGCCTGGGGTGATGTCTGGTTTGGCGGCGAGACCCGCAACCCCTGGAATCCCAAGGAAGGGTCGTCCGGATCCTCTGCGGGCTCCGGCTCGGCAACGGCGGCCGGCCTTTGTTCGTTCGCCATTGGTACAGAGACGCTTGGCTCTATCGTTTCTCCTTCCGATCGAAACGGCTTGACCGGCCTGCGCCCCACTTTCGGTCGCGTATCACGCGTCGGCGCCATGGCGCTTTGCTGGTCGTTGGACAAAATCGGCCCAATGTGTCGGTACGCCGAGGACAATGCGCTGGTGTTGAGTGTGCTGAACGGATACGACGCGAATGACGCATCCTCGATCGACATGGGCTTTGCCTACGATGGCAGGCAATCGGTAAGCGAACTGACTGTCGGTTATGACCCGAGCTGGTTCGAGGGCGAGGACGTCAGGGCCACAGATAACGCTGCACTCGAGGCGATCGGGAATATCGGCGTGACGCTTAGAGAAGTCAGGTTACCCGAGTTGCCGGTGACCGAGATCATGGCGCCGCTCGGCGTGGAGTCCGCCGCGGCATTCGAGGAGCTGACTTTGTCGGGCCGTGACGATCTGTTGCGACGACAGATAGACAACGCCTGGCCGAACGGTTTTCGGCAAGCGCGATATTTTTCTGCGGTCGACTACGTCCAAGCGGATCGTCTGCGAAGATCCATCATGCATGACGCGCACGAGTTCTTCTCACAGGCCGACGTGATCTTCGGCCCAAGCTTCGGCAACCCGATGATGAGGCTGACCAACTTCACGGGCCAGCCGTGCCTGGCGATGCGGGCCGGCTTCGAAGAAAGCACGCCGCGACCGCTATTCGGCCACCCCGAGAACGAGTCCGATGAGACCCTGCATCGCATCCCGCGCTCCGTGAGCCTGTGGAGCAATCTGTTTCAGGAAGGCACGCTGATTCAGGTTGGGCGTGCACTCGAAGCCGAGCTGGGCGTCGTCAAAGAACGACCCCAACTATAGCCTATAGCGACTTTTTCTCTCCAGCCCAGCCTCCACGAGTAAGGACGAAG
>JAZFYK010000025.1:0-7801 GCA_036443505.1 Gammaproteobacteria bacterium
ACTTCGCCCTCTGCCTCGGCAATCTGACTGGTGTCGAAAGTCCCAGCGACACTATGGTGGGCACCCGCCGCGAGTGGCACAAGGAACAGTCCCGAGACGAGGCTGACACATTGCAGATACTTTCTCATCGCTAGCTCCGTGCTGACTGGTGAGACTCGATAACGACGACGACTCTAATCGGCGCTGACCACAGCGGTCGCCTTGACCTCCAGCAGTATGCCCGGACGCGCGAAGCCCACGACGGTGATCAATGCGCTGGACGGGTAGTTACCGGGCTCGAATTTGGTCGCGCGGATGTCGATGAATGGATCGCCATAACGCGTATCTCCGATGTAGACGGTCATCGTCACGATATCGGCGAGCGTACCGCCGAAGGTTGCAAGCCGCTCCTCGATGACTCTGAAGATCTCATGAGTCTGCGCCTCGAAGTCACCGGCGAGCGAATTGCCGTCCGCATCCTGAGGGGCGGTCACGCCCGCGAGCCATACTGTCTTGCCGCCCTGGGTCGTAACGGCGGGAGAGAATGCTCGGCCCTCGGTCCAATCCAGAGTCAGATATTCTCTGGCGACCGGCTCTCCGTCCTGCGCGTTGGACAACACCGGCATCGCATAGACAAAGAACACGGTCGCGAGCAGCGCGATTCGACGTGTTCTGGTGAGGACTGATGGGTTCATGATGACCTACCTCTTCGCCGCCGCAAACTACTGCGCGTCGGCCTGCAGCGTACATTGGTACGGCTTGATTTGCTCGCCGGGCACCCAGACCCAATGTCCGTTCAGCGTCACGGGCTCGGTAAAGTTTACCGGATCGTTGATCGTCGCATGCCAGTCCAAGCGGCTTTCGTCTTCGCTCAACGCAAATCGCTCGACGATCTCGGCGGCCGGACTCTGGGGCGTGCCGACATCGTCGAAGAAGGGATAACGGACGTCGGTCGTGGTAACGATCAAAGTATCCCCCTCCCAGCGACCGACCGAGAATCCCATGTGCGAGTTTGGTTGATCGGCGGCGCTCGCGCCGGGATTCAGGTGAATGGTCCGGACGCCGTCCCATTCTTCCAGGCGCATGATGATGTCGTCACCTTGCTCGGTGAAATCGATCGGGTATGGATTATCCATGGCGACCGGGATACCGGGCGGAATACAGCGCAGTGCCGGATCGTCCGCGAGTGGGTCCCATGCGTCCCGGCCCGCCTGACCGGTCGGGGTAAGCGGCCACACGTCCGTGCCGCTACCGGTATTGGGTCGCGATCGGGGTGTCCAGACGCGGAAGATACTATGCGCCGCGTCCCGTGCGTCGGCGACGACGTCATCAGCCAACGCAAGCTCCTGCGGCAGCGGGTTCCCGCCCGGCGGCCGTATGCGCGCCGCGAGGTTGGGATTCAACACGACCTCCTCGCCGCCTGGCGGGAAGACGGAGACGACGAACATCGTCTCAAGGCCGTGCCTGGAGGCGGGGCCGGATACTCGGATACTGGCGCCGACCCGGATGATCTCTTCGCTAATCCCATAGCGCTGCAGCGTATTCACCGAGCCGGCTTCCATCTTCCAGGACGCGACCGCACCGTTGCGATCGGGAACGTCGATCGTGAACCGTATGTGGGGATTCCGCCAGAAGACCGAGGTGATCTCGCCTTCCACCTCGACAAGTCGATTCATATCGTAGAACGCGCCGAATGAGTGATGGGCGCTCGCCATGGGCGATATGATCAGGCTACAAACAAACAGGTGGCAACGTCTCATGACGATCTATTCTACATCGGGTTTGAGTCGCAGTCGGCCTGCGATAAAACCGAGGAGATTGGCGTCTCGCTAGTCGGATGCCTCTTCGAGCCGCTTGAGCAACTCATCCGGCGGCAGATAACCGCCCACATGCACGCCCGACTCCGAGTACATCGTCGGCGTCCCACGTACGCCGACGAGCAGCCCGAGCTCGTAATGATCGTTAACGGGCGAGGAATCGCAACTCTCATCCGGGATCTGGCCACCCAGTTTTGCAAGCGTCAGCGCACTGTTCCGCGCCTCCGCACCCGAGCACCAGACCTTGTCCGCTTTGAACCACGAGTCGGTATCCGGGCCCGTCCTGGGATAGAACAGGTAACGGACTTCGATGCCCAGTTCGTTCACCTTCGCGATCTCGCTGTGAAACTGCCGGCAATAGCCGCAGTCGATGTCGGTGAAGATCGTCACCGTGTGCTTCACGTCCTCGGGTTCGGGGCTGAAGATAATCATGTCGGCCGTATCGACCCCGGCCAACACGTTCACGCGTGCCCGCGCGCGCCGTGTCTCGGTCACGTTTTCATTCGTACTGAGATCGTAGAGGTCGCCCTCCAGAACATAGCGGCCGTCAGCAGTCACATAGGCGACGTTTGAGCCGATCGCTACTTCATAGATTCCGGGCAGCGGGGAGTCCGCGATATCGGAGGCCTCCACGCCGGCGAGCGTCGCGGCCAGCTCTTCCTTGCTCAACTCGGCGTTCTCCTGCGCCACCGAGACGGCGAGGAACAGGCTCATCGGCAGTATCGACCATCCGGTTTTCAAACGGCGCTCCGCAGGGGTAGGTCTTCGGATCCAAACATTCAGACCCCTTATAACAAGCGTAGTTCAGAGGCTGCAGTGGGATTTTAACAGAATCGATGGAAGCCGCGGGAGCGATCAACCTCGGGGGTGGTGTTGAGAATGGAGCTCCTTCATGCGTTCCCGCGCGACGTGAGTGTAGATCTGTGTGGTCGATACGTCGCTGTGCCCGAGCAGCAGTTGGATAACGCGAAGATCGGCGCCATTGTTCAATAGATGGGTTGCGAAGGCGTGGCGTACTGTGTGCGGGGAGAGCTTCTTCCTCACGCCGGCCTTTTTCGCGTAGCGTTTGATGATGTGCCAGAAGGCTTGACGGGTCATTCGATCGCCGCGCCGGGTGGGGAACAGGTAGTCCGTCTGGCGCTCGAGAAGAATCTCGATTCGAGCGCCATCGATGAAGTCTCGAAGCCAATCCTGAGCCTCGCCGCCGAGCGGTATCAAGCGCTCGCGATTGCCCTTCCCGATGATCCGGATGACACCCTGATTCAGATTCATCTGGCTCATCTTGAGATTGATGAGCTCCGAAACCCGTACACCGGTGGCGTATAGCAACTCGAGCATCGCCCTGTCGCGATTACCGAGCGGCTCGGAGACATTGGGTGCGGCTAAGAGGGCATCGACTTCGTCCTCGGTGAGTGACTGAGGTAACGAGCGGCCGATCTTCGGCATTGCGATCTCGGCGGTGGGATCGTCGGCGATCGTGCCTTCTCTAAGGAGGTAGCGGTAGAACCGTCTGAAGCTCGACAACTGCCGGGCCGTAGACCGCGGCTTCGCCCCGCCTTCTACGCGCCAGGAGATGTAATCGAGAAGATCGGCCTTCGATGCGTCGACGATCTTTACATCGCGCTCTTTGAGGCGCTGATCGAGTGCCAGCAGATCGGCACGATAGGCGTCCAAGGTATTCTCGGAGAGGCCTCGCTCCATCCAGATGGCGTCTAGAAAGCGGTCGATGATAACTTTCGAGTCCTTCGGGCGATCATTTCGCGCGTCTAACGACGAACTTGAATGCAATAGATTATGGGCCATTCTATTTCGATCACATGCTCCGCTGCCTTGGTAACAGCCGCCCTAACCCATCGTCGGGGCATGGCCGACTGTGTGCACATCCTTGTGCGTACCAAGACACCGGAGAAAACTATATAATTCAGCGCATTGCGGCGCCGACCATCGGCTTCCTTCGACTGGTAGCCACTGCCCGGCGAGTATGCGTGAGGGCCAAATCGGGCAGCGTGACCAGCATCACACATCCCTGAAATCATTAACATAAAGAGACATTTGTCACACAAGAGCGACCTCCGAAGCTCGCGAGTTCACGTTCTGTTTCGGCAACCTTTGACATAACTGTGACTCATACCGCAATCGCAGGATCCGCGGCGAGACATCTCGCTTACGGCCTCTATGCCTGGAGCGCACTGATCTTCGCCGTGACTCCAGCTCTGTTATTGCTGGTCGTGACCCCCGGACGAACGACCCGCCGGCGTGTTACCCGTTGGTTCGCCCGGGCTTTCTTTCTATCGATCGGCAGCCCGATCAGGGTAGACGGCGCGACGACCCTCCCGGAAGGCGCCTGCGTCGTTGTTGCCAATCACGCGAGCTATCTGGACGGGATAGTCCTGACGGCCGCACTGCCGGCCCGATTCACGTTCGTGATCAAGCACGAGATGGTCCGCTTTCCACTCGCGGGCTTCTTGCTTCGGCGTATCGGCTCCGAATTCGTGAATCGCGAGGATGGACAACAGAAGAGCCGCGTGACTCGCCGGCTATTCAAGGCCGCGGAATCAGGAGACGCGCTCGCGTTTTTTCCGGAGGGCACGTTTAACGCCGCGCCCGGGCTCAGGCGCTTCCAGCCCGGCGCATTCAGCATGGCGTGGCGAGCGCGCCTGCCCGTGGTCCCCGTGGTGATCTCGGGCACGCGGGCGAAGCTGCCAGCGAACGTCTGGCTGCCGGCCCCCGGGCCACTGTCAATCTCGATCGGCGAACCGATCGACCCGGACCAGCACGCCTCGGCCGGCAGCTTGTTGACCGCGTCTCGGGACGCAATGCTCGCTCGACTCGACGAGCCCGATCTCGCAGAGATCGGGCTCAGCGCTAGTTCACAGCAGCCCGACGACGATCCGTGACGTAGTCGATCCAGGCTTCGGCGGCGGGGTCGAGGCCTCTGGCTTGTTCGAACGTTACCAGGGCTGCCTCATACTGGCCGAGTTCCGCCTGGGCCATGCCCTTCAGTACCAGCGTGCTGCCGACATCGTCGAAACCGCCCATTTCGAGCGCACTATCCGCAGCTTCGATCACATCGGCCCAGCGCGCCCGCTCGTTCAAAAGCTGGGCTTTCTGCAGGTAGTAGTCACCGCTGTCAGTCAGCGGCGCCAGTCTGTCGATCACATCGAGCGCGCGGTCGAACTCCCGGGCGCTCGTCCATGCGGACAGCAATAGCTCTAGATTGCCCTGGGTCGTCGTAATGCTGCCGTCGGCCAGGCCGGCCTCCAAGATCAGGCCGGCCTGATAGGAGACGTCGAGAAAAAGATTCAGGCGAATCAGGTTCAGGAGCCTGGCTTCTTCTTCAACCAGCCCATTCTCGTAAGCGACCATGAGCGTCGCCAGGGCATTCGTGTCATCTTGCAATTCCAGGTAGGCGCTGGCCAACATCTCCCAGTAACTGGCGTTGTCGGGCCAGATCACGACCATCTCACGCAGGTGATCCACGGCGCTCCGGTAGTCCATGAGTTCGAAGTGGAGCGACAGCTCCAGCGTGTACCAGGATTCGTTGGGCTCCTCCGAGCGGCCTATCGCCTTCTCGACATAGGGCACGGCGTCCGCGTACTGGGAGAGTTGGGCATAGCTTGAACCGGTCAGCATGTACTTGTCCGCGTCAACGGGCTCCTCTGCATACGCATACCAGGTACTCATCGTGGCGATCGTCTGCTCGAACTGCCCCTCTGCCGAATAGAGCCCGGCCAGTGAGTAGCGCATCGCCTGCTGACCGACGTTCGGTAAGCCGTCCAGACTCACGGTACGCTCAAACGCCTCGATCGCTCCCTCGACGTCACCTTCCTCCAAGTAACAAAAGCCGAAATATTGCTGCAACAAGGTGGCTTCGTAGACACTCAGACGCTGATTCTGGAGCCCCTCCAGCCGCCGCAGCGCGTCATCGATTTCACCGGCTTCGTACAACTCGTGGATCGCCGTCAAACGCCGGTAAATATCGTCCGACATCTGCACAGGCTGTTCTTCACGGCTGAGCGTGCCGATCTCCTGGACCTCCTGCGCCGTCACTTGCGCCAGGACCGAGCCGAGCAAGATCGGGCCGACGATTCCGAGGCGGTTCAATGAGGGGGAGCGCGTCATCGATGCTGCCTGGTAGACGCCTTCACTCGGCCAACGTGAAGTCGATGATCTGTACGGCCTGACGAGAGACGGCCTCGCCGGCGACGATTCGCGGCCTGAATTTCCAGCGCAGGACAGCCCTCATGGCGCTGCGATCGAAGAGTCTCCCGGGCTCGGAATCCAGAATGACGGGATCCTTCACGCTGCCGTCCGGCAGTATCGTGAACTCGAGCTTGACCCAGCCCTCGATCCTGTCGAGCAGCGCCTCACGCGGCCACTGCGGATCGATTCGGACGATTGGCATCACGTCTCCGTCCGTCGTCGCACCCTGCGGAAGCCACGAGTCAATATTAGGACCACCAGCGATGGATGCCGGGACAGTGATATTCGGCAGCTCGATATTGAGCGGGATCGGCGTCGGTCTCGACTCGTCCACCACATTTATCTGCTTCGGCGGTGGCGGGTCTTCCGGTGGCGGGGGCTCCTCCGGGGGCGCACGTTCTCTGGTTTCCGGGATTTCATCGGGCCTGACGCGGATGAAATCCACGACCTGTCCGCCGAGTGCACTTCGGTCGAAGCGCTGCTCACCCGAAATCAGGGTGTTCATCAATAGGAATAAGGACAGCGCGACGGTCAACGCTGCGACCGCTGCAATGATGAACCGCACCATCAATCTCCTTGAACTGCCTGCTAGCCGGGTCCAGGCTCGGCCGCTATCGAGATGTTGCTGATACCTCCGACCTGAATCTGGTCCATCAGGTCGATCAAGACGCCCGAGTCGGCCTCCTCGTCGGCGATGATCACGGCGCTGGATTCCGGATTTTCGCTCAATATCGCCTCGACCATGGCACGGATTTCCGCCAGCTCGACGGACCGTTTGTCCATCCAGATCTCCCCGGTACTGGAGATCGCAATGAGCACATTACCACGAGACTGTTGCTGCGCCGTCTGAGCCGGCGGGCGCTGCGGATCGATTCCGGGCTCTCTAACAAAAGATGTCGTGACGATAAAGAAAATCAACATGATGAAGACAATATCGAGCATCGGCGTGATGTTGATCTCCGTCTCGTCTTCATCCCTGAATCTGCGCAGTGCCATCGCTTCTCTGGTCCTGTCCAGGCCGCGTTACCGGGCCTGCGTTGCGAGCGACACTTTCTCGGCACCCGCGACGCGCGCCTGATCTACGACCCTGACCAATAGCCCCGCGTCCGCGACCCGGTCCACGATGACTATGACCGCCGCATCGGGTTGCAACGCCAATCCGCTCTCGATGTTTGCGCGAACGGCACGCACATCCACGAGACGTCCCTGTACGAAAATCTGGTCATTTTCATCTATCCGAACTGCTATGACCTCGTCTTCATCAGGCTCTTGAATGGGTGCGCTGGTCGGCCTGTTGACGTCGATACCGAACTCCGAAACGAACGACGTCGTGACAATGAAGAAGATGAGCATGATAAAGACGACATCCAACATCGGTGTGACGTTGATCTCGGCTTCCTCACGCTTGCGGCTTAACCTTCGACGCATTCGCTGTCGTCCCGCCCGTCAGTGGACCAGGAGATCCTCGGCCCGCTTCAATTCGTTCACGGCTCTGTGCTCAAGGTAGGTTGCAAAGTATAGCCCGGACAGCGCCGCGACCAACCCGGACATGGTCGGGATCGTCGCCGCCGACACGCCGCCGGCCATGAGTCGCGCGCTCCCCGTACCGGAAAATGCCATCGCATCGAAGACTATGATCATCCCGCTGACGGTGCCTAGTAACCCCAACAGCGGCAGCACGGCCATCAGGGCGCGAATAAGCACCAGAAAACGGTGGGCCTCCAGAGAAATCTCCGAGATCAACTGCTGTCGTATAGCCCGTGTCTGCCACGCCGTGTCCGGGCTCATCGCATCCCAGAGAT
>JAZFYK010000026.1:0-3581 GCA_036443505.1 Gammaproteobacteria bacterium
GCGCGGGCGAAGGGAGCGCCGGCGGCGTGGCTTTGACCGCCGCGACGAACCTGGCCGAGGTGATGCTACAGGTCAGGGACGGACTCAATACGATGCCGGCATTCGGCGACGCGCTGACACCGGAGGAGATCCAGGATATCAGCGCCTACGTTACAGAGGAACTGCCGCACTAGCAGACTGTGGCGACCGCCGAAATTACTACTGCTTCGCTGTTACCATCCGCAAGCTTCGCGCAGTGGGCCGATCGCATTCCCGAGCTCGCTCATATCGAACACTGCAGTCACTGGGTCCTGGACGTAGGGAGTGACTTCGAATTCGGCGCTACCAGCCTCGATCATATCTTCGATAAAACCTACCGTGCCGCGTGGGTAGTAAGAAGATCGGGCGTCGGCGGACAGGTTCCACTGCCTCGTCCCCCGATCGTCGTCCCCGACGCGAGTCCGCACGTAGGCCCAGCTGCCCAGATAGTCCCGCCAACGGATATACAGTTCCGTCCGGTTGCGCCGGCAGCGCATCACCATCGTGATCGCATCGCCTTCGCTCGAGGTGCCCGATACCGGATAGGAGGTGATCGTGACGGTGGACGGTTCGGTGGATGGATTGGCGGACGGGTCGGCAGCGGTATTCACGTCCGTCGAGACCGTCAACGTGCCGGGCTCTATCGGTATCAGCGCTGTCACTTCCAAACCGACGGAGATCGCGTGCTCGTCATAACACGCCAATCGCTCCAAGTCGTCCATAATGGCTACGCACTGCGCCATGCTTTGCTCAGTTTGGGCGCAGACCGTGAAAGGAAGTAGCGCGAGGACGCCGATTCGCCAGGTCTTTAAGACTTGCATTGCTTCATTTCCCGCTTAATCGCATCGACTTAGTGTACCCGTGTCGCTATAGACGGGTAGAGGTCGTGTCCGTGCAGATCGTCCGGCACGGCAATACCGAGCATGCTGGCCAGTGTCGGTGCGATGTCGGTCGTACGAACGCGATCGGTGTGGCGGCCCGCTGCAACACCCGCCCCGAAGAATAGGATCGGCACATGCGTATCGTAGCGATAGGGCGAGCCGTGGCCCGTGCCCGTGGCTACCTCTCTGAGTAACTGGTTCTCGCGCAGTTTTACCGTGACGTCCGGCGCCCGGTCCGGATGGAAGCTACGGCCGAAACTGTCGGCCCAGTCCTCGTCGTCGACGTCGCCTCGAAGCTGATCATTGTAGGTGTAGGCTGCGGCGACCAGCGGATGTTCCAACAGACGAGCCGCAACCGCACGTTGCAACGCGTCCAGATCAGCGGGCGAAGGCGAGTCCGCTGAAAATCTGAAGACGGGTCCGGATTGATAGTCGAGCGCGGGCTTCGTGGCAATGTCGCCACGAGCATGGGCTGCATCCAGGACCGGCGTGACGAACTGCAGCAACTCGTCTGGACGGATCCGGGCCGCATCGATGCCAAGCTCCGCGAGCCGCTCCGGGACGGGAACCGCGCCATGATCGGCGCTGACTGCCACGACGTAGCCGTCCGCCCCAACGTGCTCGTCCAGATACGCGAGAAAATCACCGAGATAGTCGTCGAGACGTAAGATTTGATCGTGAATCTCATGAGAATAGGGTCCGAAACGGTGGCCGATCTGGTCCGTCGCGGAGAGCCCGACGAGCAGCAGGTCCGGCACAGCGTCTCGACCGAGCCCCTCATGCTCGATCAGGCCCTTGGCGAACTCCAGCGTGACCAGGTCGGCGAAGGGCGAGCTGCGGAAGAGTGAATAGTACTGCCGGCCCGGCAGCCCTCCCGGCGTGCCCAGCGCATGGGGAAACGTCGAATACTGGCTCGGGTCCCGGCCGGCCAGCTCGGGCCATGGCGATTCGTCATAGACAACTTCGGGCGAAAGTTTCGTCCACTGAGTGCCGTGATATCGATCCACGAACCCCGCTGCATTGAACTTCGTTACCCAGTCGGGCAGCGCAGGCAGATAGTAGTCCGAAGTGACGAAGCGGCCCGTTCGCAGATCGTACCAATAGGCGGCATCTGAGCTCTTGCCCGCCAAGAGAATCGCAGATCGGTCCTTGAGGGAGACACTAGCGACCTTGCTCCCCGGTGATTGAGCCTTGAGCCAGTCGCCCAACCCCTGACGCATCAGCCGAGAAGGCGAACTACCGGTCCTTCCTTCCACGCCCACGAGCGCCGTTGCCGGATCGGCGACCGCGCCTACGGGTTGTTGCGCAACGCGATCCCAGAACTCGTTGGCAACGACCCCGTGGCGCGAAGGGAAGACTCCCGTAGCGATCGTCGCATGACCGGCTGCGGTCTGCGTGATGGCGTGGTCCTGATGCCCGTCGGTAAACACGGCACCCTCGTCTCGGAGTCTGCGCAGGCCGCCGACATAGTGCTCCGCAAAGAGATCGAGATAATCCGCGCGCATCTGATCGACGGCGATGACGACAACGAGCCGGGGCGCCTGGGGCCCGGCGCCGCCGCACACCACCAACAAGGCTAGACTGAGAATTGACAGCAACACACAAATTCGTCGTGTACGTCTCGCTGTAGTGATTGCGGCCGTTACTGATCGTGTAGCTACTGCCGTCAGGCTGTACCTCCGCCTTGATCCAATAACCGCGATCGTCCTCCTCGGTGAGATTGGCCGTCATCGGCTCACTCGTATTGTGAGCGTCATCGGTACCGAGCGCGCGATGAAGTTGCCAGATTCCTTCGATACCCGGGATCGTCGCGAACGCCTCGTAGCCGTCCGGGCTGCCGCCTTTGCGGGCACCGGTGCTTGAGACGGCCGCCGTCGGACCGAGCGCCCACATCAATTGGGGCGCGATACCGTTACCATGATGTGGCACCTGTAACAGATCGACGACACCCACGAGATTCTCGGGGCAGGCAAGTGCGTGCTGCCCACCGACCGTCAGGTCGCCCAGGTTCAGGAACTGAAAGTCTCCGAGCGCAACGATGTAACCGACGCTGCGGCTGTTCTCACCCGCGTCCTCTCGCCCAGGATCCGCGTTCCGACACAAGGCATTCGGCCCCTGGGGATCCAGAGGCTTGAGAGGGACCGCCCGGTTCGATGCCACGATCGTTAGATCGACGCCCTTCAACGGCAGCACGTCCCCCGGTTCGACCGTCGTGGACTTTCCGGTGGCTGCCGCCGCGAGATACGCTTCCCACGCCGGACGACCGCGTTCAGTTTCCTGCTCGACACTCTCGCCGTGGTTGACGAATTCCGCGATCGGTACGAGCTGCGCCAGCGCGGCCGCACCGCCAACATGATCGCCGTGAAAATGTGAAGCGATGAAGTAGTCAAGTCGGTCGATGCCGGCATCCGTCATGGCCGCAACGACACGTTTGGCATGACTGTCATCCGGTCGACCGTAGCCGGCGTCCATGAGGACAGACTGTCCTCCGGGCGTAACGATTAGTGTCGCTGCTCCGCCTTCGACGTCAATCCAGTAGATATCCAGTGTCTCCCGCTGGGCCTGAGCATTCAGCCCGAAGCAGCACAGCGCAAGACCGGCCCACAGGTTCAATCGTCTCATAATATCCTCCAGTGTCCGGGCTTCGTTACAGGCTCTAATGGCCAGTGCCGGTAACCGAGA
>JAZFYK010000027.1:0-5412 GCA_036443505.1 Gammaproteobacteria bacterium
TCGCGGCTAGACCCGGAGTTTGTCAGCTTCATGGACGAGATCGTCATTAACCGTTAACCAATGTCCGCTTATGGCCGATAGCGGACGTTGTTTAACAGTTAATATACAAGCTCGCCCCAGAGTCGCCGAGTGCCGAATACGATTCCGGGGCCGAACTCGGACTGATCTATGAGAGGGGAGACGCAATGAGAGTAAGCAGTGTCGACTGGTGGCAAGAGAGCCTGCTAGTGCTGGCGGTCTTATCGGTTACGTCGTTCGGGGCAGCTCGCGCGCAGTCGCCCGAGACTTATGTGCCCATGGACGCCATTCCCGCTGTCATCGAGGAACTACCGAATCCGTGCGACAACCCCAGCACCCGAATGTGGGGCCCTGACGATCAGCGGGGTAACTTAAATTACCTCACGCCGGAGCGGGTGGCCGAAAATTTGAGTCTGATTCACCTGGGCAAGGTCTACAGCCTGGCGCATCTCCTGGAGCCTGGCCAGATGGGTTATGCGGCGACGCTCGATTTCAAGAGTAACCTCGGTGAGTGGCCCGGCCTGGGGATCAGCAACACTATCTTCAACGATGAGGAGACGCTGGGTAACAGCACCTACAACCCGAGTCGGGCAGGCGTTCTGCAATTCGAAATCGGGACCCAGCTTGACGGGTTCAACCATTCAACTCAGGGCGGCGTGACCTACAACTGCTTCAACACGCGCGACCCGGAATACCACCTGCTGGCGGAGGGCGATCCAGGTGATTTGCCGAGCGGGAGCCCGGGAGAGGACTATGTCTTCAGGGGTCACGCGAGGATGGGTATCGAGAACTCAGGGCCTATCGTGGCGCGCGCTGTGTTGATCGACGTCGGACGTTTGCTCCGGGAGAGGGAATCGGCGACCGGTCGTGCCCCGGAAGAGTTTCCACCGGTGGACTACGAGTTCTCGCCCGAAGAGTTGGAGCAGGCTCTGATTCGGCAGGGCCTGACCATCGATGACATTCAACCCGGCGACGCGTTGCTGATTCGCACGGGATGGGCGGGAAGGTTCTGGACATCGAATCCGGCCGATCCTCGCAACGAACGGTTGAAGTATCTAAACAACGGGCAGGACGAGAAGTTCCTGCCGGGGGGTCCGGGTCTGGACACGCGCGCAATCCGCTGGACGCTGAATCGCAGACCCGCATTGGTGGGGGCCGACGTCAAGAGTATCGAGGCCCACAATCCGTTCAGGGAACCGTTAGACCCGCCATTTCACAGGCCAGGTCACGTGAGCTGGCTCTCGAGCGGCATCCACATGCTGGAAGATGTCGATCTCGAGGAGTTGGCGATGGACTGCGAGCAGGAACGCACGCAAGTGCAGCCGGCGGATGATTCCTGCTATGTGGTGACGTTAATCGTTCAGCCGATTCCGATTAGGGGATCAGGCGGCTCGACAGTGGCACCCATCGCGATTCGCTAAAACAATTCGGAGTTAACGCGATGACTGCTTTTGGCCGTAAACAGCCTGCTAATTCTCGTCGCCTCGTTCGATCTCGACAGCTTCTATCAGTTCGGGGCCTTCGTTCCGTGGACTGTTGACGGTCCGCCGAACCTGCCGAACGTCGAGCTCATCTTCCGGCGCAGGCCGCAGCAATTCCAGGCGCTCGTCGGCCGGCGTGTCGCCGGCCAACCATCGCGCCTGCGCGTCCGCCGCCAGTATCGCGGGCATGCGCTGATGCACCTTGGTCAGTCTCGCATTCGCGGCAGTCGTAATGATCGTGCAGGACTCGAGGACTGTGTCTTCGCCGCCTTGCCACTGCTCCCACAGGCCCGCGAACGCCAAACACTCGCCACTGCGGGGACTCATGAAGAACGGGGCCTTGCCGGACGGCGTCTCGCCCCACTCGTAGAACCCGCTGGCAAGCACGAGGCAACGGCGGCGGGAGAACGCTTGCCTGAAGGCCGGTTTCTCGGCGACGGTTTCCGCCCTGGCGTTTATCAGGCGATTGCCAATGCTGACATCTTTGGCCCAGAAGGGAACGAGGCCCCAGCGCAGCAGATCGAGGCTGCGCAGTCCCGCCTCGTCGGCCCGGATTGCTGCCACCGATTGAGTCGGCGCGATGTTGTAGCGGGGTTCCAGCGACGGTATGTCACCGAGCTCGAACTGGCGAGAAATCTCGGCCAACGGCGTGAACATGGCGAACCGTCCGCACACGTCACGTCCGAATTCCCGTACCCCGATTGAGTAGGAATAGAACAATCGAGTACAGGCTCACCAGGGCAACGCCGATAATCGCGTAAGCGGTGCCGATCGGAATGTCCGAGGATCCGAGCATCCCATAGCGAAAAGCGTTGACCATGTAGAGGATGGGATTTAGCTTCGCCACGGCCTGCCAGGGTGGTGAGAGCAGAGAGATGGAGAAGAATACGCCGCCAAGGTAAGTCAACGGCGTCAGTACGAACGTCGGAATGACGGAGATCTCATCGAAGTTCTGCGCGAATATCGCATTGAGCAGTCCCGCCAGCGAGAACACGATCGACGTCAGGATGACAACCGAGATCGTTATGAACGGATGAACGACCGTTAGGTCAGTAAACAGCAACGCGACCACAGTCACTAGCGCCGCGACGGCGATACCTCTCGCGACGCCTCCAACGACAAAACCCGTAACGATGGTCGTAAAGGTCAACGGTGAGACCAGCATCTCCTCCAGGTGACGGTGAAGCTTGCCGGAGAAAAAAGACGAGACGACGTTGCCGAAGGAGTTCGTGATCACTGCCATCATGATCAGGCCGGGGGCGATAAAGGTCATGTACGGAACACCGCCCATTTCCCCGATTCTCTGGCCGATCAGCGTGCCGAAGATAACGAAGTACAGCGTCATCGTAATAGCCGGCGGCACGATAGTCTGGACCCAGATCCTCACGACGCGACGAGTCTCTCGGAGAACGATGGTGCCCAGACCGACCAGATTGACGCGCAGCAGATTCGGGTCCCGGTTATCGCCGAGATCTAGAAACTTTGATGGGAGAGGCTCATTCGCTGCCACTACGCCGATCGCTCCTTCGTCTTGCGCTCCACAAGGCCCATGAAGAGTTCCTCCAGACGGTTGCTCTTGGTTCGCATGCTCGAGACATGTAGTCCGTTAGCCGACAGTGTACCGAAGAGCGCGTTTAAATCCTGCTCGTTGGACACTTCCACCTCGATCTCGTGTTCATTTCGCAACCGCACTTTGTACCCGTCCAACCTGGGCGCCTCGTTGACGGATTCCTGGAGCGTCAAAACGAATATCTCTCGCTGCAATTTACTGACAACGCTGGCCATCGTGTCGTTCTCGATAATCCGTCCCTCGTCGATGATCGCGATATTCCGGCACAGGCTCTCGGCTTCCTCCAGGTAGTGCGTCGTTAGGATAATCGTCATACCGAGATCGTTGATCTCGCGCATGAGCTCCCACATGGAGCGGCGGATCTCGATATCCACACCCGCTGTGGGCTCATCGAGCATCAATAGACGAGGCTCGTGCACGAGCGCCCGGGCGATCATGAGGCGGCGCTTCATGCCACCCGAGAGGGTACGCGCGATATCGTCGCGCCGGTCCCAGAGGTACAGCGCCCGTAGATACTTCTCTGCGCGGACCTTCGCGAGCCGGCGCCGCACGCCGTAGTAACCAGCCTGGTTGATCAATATCGTCGAGCATGTCTCGAAGACGTTGACGTTGATCTCCTGCGGGACGACGCCGATACGAGCCTTGGCGGCGTCCCGATGGCGGTCCAGATCTCGGCCGAACACGCTGACCTGGCCACTCGTCTTGTTGATCAGAGACGTAATGATGCCGATGGCCGTTGTCTTGCCGGCTCCATTCGGCCCCAGCAGGGCGAAGAAGTCGCCGTCTTCCACGGTCAGGTCGATACCCTTCAGCGCCTCCAGGCCGTTGGCATAGACCTTACGCAGTTGTTTTATAACGAGTGCGTCCAGCGGACGATTCTCCATGCGGCCGATCGCGACGTCGGAATAAAAGGCGCCCGATGCTAGTCAGCGAACCCGAGAATAACGTGATTTCGGTGACGGCGCTGGCGGCCGGCCGGAGTCCCGGTGCAGTATGCGGGCTAGAGCAGCGAGCGCAAGGACACGGCTTGGCCGGCTGGGCGGATGGCCGCGTCTGGGTGTAATGCAATCAATTTCAACGCGCGCGGCATCTCGGTATCTGTCCCGCTGACCAGCGTCGCCCAAAGACTCCTAGCGCCTGGGAACGCACAGCCCAGCAAGCAGGGCGTGGCGGCCAAGAGCGGCAACTCCGACAGGGGGATGGTGCGCAGGCGGCGTGTCGCGACTACGGAGAGCCTGAGGAACATGCGGGCCTGGAAATCGCGTTGCCGACTCATGTTCCATGCGCTGTGAAGCACGGTCAATGTGAGCGCCTCCCGAGTCTGGTCCAACGCAGTCCGGGAAAGCACGAGCTGTTCGCGGGCCGCCGTGAGGTTGCCCAGGTCGAGGATGAACAGCGACCGCGGAAACGCGGCTATGACCTCGAGCGCGGCGGATGAGAGTTCGCGCAATTTTCTGGCGCTTCCGGTCGGCAGACCCAGGCAGTCGCCGCCTTCACGGGCAGAGGATCGGAGGTAGATCAGGAACAGCAGGTTGAGCTCTTGTATTTCTTCGAGTTCGTCCGACTCAGGTGGCTCATAGGGCATCATCTAGAGTCCATTTTGACGCAGATTAACCATATATGGTCCTACCGTACCATATATGGTTAATCTAGGCTAAGATCGAGAATCTGGTCGATTCACGGAAAAACCAAAAGAGACCCCGCGGTGAGAGCGACAGACAACCGATATCGCGGTGAACGTGCCCGTTTTGAACTCGCGATGCGCATGATTCAGCATGAAGCCCGAACCGGAACAATTCGCTACTTCACGGGCTTAAGCGACGACCGCATCCGAAAACTTTATACGAGCTATTTTAAATACGACGGGGCCGCGCCCGTAAAACGCCGTCGCGGCAAATCACCGACTCAGATCGCACCACTGATTCAGACGCCCGATCGGACGCTCGAGTCCGGTGTCTTCGTCAGCCTGCTGCGCGTGAATGGTTTGATCAGTGTCGCCGAGCCACCCGGTCCCGCACTCAAAGGAAGTGTAGATCTCGGGCATCGATTCTGCCAATGTTATGAAACTCATCTGCTGGTAGTGCCCGATCCCGTGCTGTCGTTTGAGTGGGGATGGAATCTGCTGTTGGGCATACGCCGAGGTGACGAGCTCGGTATCACGCGTTGCGAGGAGTGCTCGATGAGCTATATCTACGATCTGCTGGCGCTGCCCCACGGCGCGTGCCCAGCCTGCCTTTCTCTCCACGTCCCGCGAGCCGAGCATAACGACCGTTACGGCTCATCCACGGCCTGATCCCAGTGTGCCTTGCCGCGTTCTCGCTCCGGGCCTCCGCGGAATTTCCG
>JAZFYK010000028.1:0-31511 GCA_036443505.1 Gammaproteobacteria bacterium
AGTTGATACGGCGTGTCGATGACGATGAGGCCACGATCCGAAACCGTCTGGAGGTCTACGAGCGCGAGACGGCGCCGTTGATCGATTACTACCGTGATCGTGGGCTATTGCGAACCGTGCAGGCCGAGGGTACGCCCGCCGAAGTCTACTCGCGGTTATCAGCGGCGATCGGCCAGTAGCTTCTGGAGTTCGGGTTGACGCCAGCCTTCGTCAATACGGCCGGAAGGCTTGCCGACCAGAATGTCACTGATCTCCTTACGTGTCGCCAGGACTTCACTCCGAATCCCGAGCTCGTCGGCGCGAGTGCGAACCCGCTCTTGAAATGCCTGCAGCTCTCCCTTATCCGGACGCTCCAGCGTCAGATGCGTCTCTATGAGTGCGCGCTGGTTGGCTCCGTCGGAGTTTTGCAGCTCGGAAATAATATCGTCGCCGGAGCGATCCGCAAGGTGTTTGGGCATTTCGGGTATGGACTTCAGTGACTCTAGATCCTCTGGCGAGGTTCTGGCTACGCGCAGCAATAGCTCATCGCTCATTATCCAGCGCCGCGGCCGGTCGAGTGATTGCGCGTATCGCTCACGCCAGCTCACCAGTGCCAGCGCCGCACACTGGTGCGCCGGGCCCATCGATCTCAGTCCACGGAGTCGTGTCCAGAGTGTCAGCGGCGGGGTGACTGGTGGGATACTGAGCGCGTCGATGCAATCCGCCTTGAGCCAGTCGCCGCGCTGCAGGCCGTCGAGCTTCTCTGCAAGGCGTTGCCACAGAGGCAGCAGGTAACGAACGTCATCCAGGGCATACTGCACAGCCGCGTCAGGCAGCGGTCGACGGCTCCAGTCCGTGCGCGTATGTCCCTTCTCGAGCTTAACGCCGAGCTCCTCGGCCAGCAGATCCTGGAGCCCAATCTGTGGTGCATAGCCCAATAGTGCTGCAGCAAGCTGTGTGTCGACCAGTTCGTGCGGCTGACGTTCGTCCTGCTGATACATTACTTCCAGGTCCTGACGGGCGCTATGCAATACCCAGGCGCAACCCGGCTCGAACAGCTGGTTGAAGAAAGGCGCAAGATCGAATTCCGCGATGCAATCGATACATGCCGCGAGTCCCGGGGTAGCAATCTGTATCAGGCCGAGCTTGGGGTAATAGGTCTTCTCTCGTACAAACTCAGTATCCAGTGCCAGCACAGGTTCTGCGGCAATGCTTGCGAGCAAAGCTGCTAATTTACTGTCGGAGTCTATAAACAGGCCCGTATCGTTCATCCGCTCTATCTACCCTTCGTCCATACGCTATTATCATCAATATACGTGTCTCCTGTAGAGAGGCGGATGTCTGGAGAGACGATCGGTTTGTGGCGCCTCGGATCAGTATTCGTAGACATAGCTCTGCACCGTCGCGGCCCGGAGCACGTGCCCGCGTCCGGTTTCCTGTTGGGGCTCCTGCTTCTCGTCTATGTCGCAGCGAGCATCGTCGCGACGCAGATCGCGCAGCCGCTGCCGCGAGCCGTCGGTATGGTGATCTTCGACACGGCGCTCTATGTTGGTTACGTTTGGCTGGTGCTGGGACTTTTCCGGCATCCGGGCCGCTTCTTCCAGACTATATCCGCGCTACTCGGTGCCGAGACTTTTCTAACACTGATCGGAATCCCTATTCTCTCGTTGGCGGGTCTTGAGAATGGTGAGATTGAAACACCTAACATCGGTACCTGGCTGTTTTTTCTATTGATCCTCTGGTCGATCGATGTTGCGGGCTTCGTGCTGTCGCGCGCGCTGCAGCAATCGTATGTCGTGGGTGTATTGATCGTGCTAGTGTACGCGTTCGGTTCGTTCACCCTCGGCGGGCTCGTGTTTCCGGTAGCTAGCTGATGCGCGTTCATATTCTCGGTATCTGCGGTACGTTTATGGGCGGCGTTGCCGCGTTGGCGAAAGCCGCTGGGCACCAGGTCTCCGGCTCCGACGAGAACGTCTACCCACCGATGAGCACCCAGTTGCGAAAGCTGGGAATCCGCCTCTATGAAGGTTACGACGAACATCAGTTCGACGACGACTTGGATTGTGTAGTCGTCGGCAACGTCCTCAGTCGAGGGAATACGGCGATCGAGGCGCTACTGGACTCGGGCCTGCCTTATTATTCTGGACCGGAGTGGTTGGCGAATAACGTATTGACCGACAAGTGGGTGCTCGCCGTGGCAGGGACCCATGGAAAGACCACGACGTCCAGCATGCTCACATGGATCCTCGACTACGCCGGGCTGGCTCCCGGCTTCCTGATCGGCGGAGTGCCGACGAATTTCAACATCTCGGCCCGTCTCGGCCGGTCGAAATACTTTGTTGTCGAAGCGGACGAATACGATACCGCGTTCTTCGATAAGCGAGCGAAGTTCGTCCACTATCGCCCGCGGACATTGGCGATCACAAACATCGAATTCGATCATGCGGACATTTTCTCGGACCTGGATGCAATTCTCTGGCAGTTCCATCAGCTCGTGCGGACGGTCCCCAGTCGTGGCTTGATCACGGCGAACGGTCAAGATCAGAACGTCGACGATCTCCTGGCGAGAGGCGTGTGGACTCCGGTGGAGACCTTCAGCTCGGATGATGCGGCGGCTACCTGGTCGGCCAGCTATGATCTTATCGGCGCGAAATCACGGTTCAGCGTATCTCGTCGCGGCGAGAAGGTTGGACAGGCAGGCTGGGCGCTGCTGGGGCGTCGCAACCTCGAGAACGCTTTGGCCGCTCTCAGCGCGGCGGTTCATGCTGGCGTCGGGATCGATGTCGCTCTGGAGGCGCTTTCCAAGTTTAAAGGCGTCAAGCGCCGACTCGAGAAAAGAGGCGTTTTCAAGGGCGTCACTCTGTATGACGATTTCGCCCATCATCCGACGGCAATCAGGACCACGCTCGAGGCGGTCCGGAGCCAGAAAGTGGAGCAGCGCATCGTTGCCGTTATCGAGCCCAAGTCCAACACGATGCGCATGGGCGTGCACGGCGATGCTTTGGGTATAGCGCTCGGAGAGGCCGACCGCGTCTTCGTCCTGGCGACCGAGGGGCTGAATTGGAATCCCGAGTCGGTGTTGGGTGCGTTGGGCAGCAAGTTATCCGTCGCCGGGGACGTCAACGGGCTGCTTGACGGTCTCCTGTCCGAATTGGTGTCTGGGGACCAAGTCATACTAATGTCCAATGGCAATTTTCAAGGTCTGCCCCGGCTGCTTCAGCAGGCCCTGAAGAGCGGCGAGCAAACTGCCCGAAGCGCGTGATGTGAAGAGCTACATGTGCTTGATCTGCGGCTTCGTCTATGACGAGGCGGCGGGAGCGCCCGATGAGGGCCTGCCACCCGGCACACTGTGGGCGGACATTCCGCTCTCCTGGCGCTGCCCTGATTGTGGAGCCGGGAAGGAAGATTTCGAGATGGTCGAGATATGAGGCGCTCGGGGTCAGCGCTAGCGCTCCCGAACGAGGGTGACCTCGAACCCACGCGCTGACAACAGCTCGATGACATTGTCTTCGCCCACCAGGTGTAGTGCACCGACGACCACCAGATAGCGTCCGTTGCCGTGGAGTAACTCTTCGAGCTTCACCGCCCAACGCCGATTTCGTGTGCTGACCAGCGCTGTCCGCAGCTCGGGAAAGTCATCGAAGTCGGCGCTGAGGTCCGCCACGAGCTCGTCGAGGTTACCGTTGCGCCACGCGTCCAGGAGCGCGGTCATCTCTGCTTCCGGTGCTTCAAGATCCGCTAGCGTCTGGAGAAGCAGCGCTTCCTGATCTGCCCACGAAAGTGAGTCAAAGATACCGATCTGATCGGCGAGGGACTCCAACCCGATGATCTCTTTGCCGTCCGCCAGCGAGCGGCGCATAAGATATTGCTCGATGCCCTGGCTCGCCTGATAGCCGAGCTGGCTCATGCCCAGATCCATCAACGTCAGCGCGACAAGCCACGGTTCCAGACGATCCAACAGCATCAGCGGCAGACCGAGATCCGCGGCACGAGCCTCCGTGAGGTCATAGACCTCCGGGTCCAGAACCGTTCGTAGCGTGCTCGATGCCGGCAGCACGCCAGCCTCCATGAAGGTTCCCTGCATCGCCATCAGATCCAGATCGTCGAGGTCGATCTCCATGACAAGCGTGTCGGCTCGTCGATAGAGCGCCTCGATGTTCGGGGGTAGTGGGTAGTCCTGCTCGCGCAGGTAATGAATAGAGCCCAGCAGCCAGAGCTCACCACCCTCGCCGCGTACGTGCCAGGCCGCCGGGTCCCCCCAGGCGGAGACACTCAACAGGCAGAGAATGAGAGCCGGCAGCCTCACGGCAGGTCGGCGCTTCGCAGCCAGTCGACCACCGTCTCGATGCGGCCATCGGGCTCGAGCGTCAGCCACCTTAAGCCCGGAGGTTGGGTATCGAGAGCAAAAAATTCGCTATTCGGACGGAACTGCGAGCAGGTAGAGGGCGTACTCAAGAAACGGACCCCATCTCGAACACGATCCGACGCCTGGTGCACGTGGCCCCAGAGGACTCCGCGCAAGTGATCGTGCTGGGCTATGCACGCCAGGAATGGCTCGGCGTCTCTGAGGCCGACGCCATCGAGCCATGCACTACCCATCGGTAGCGGTTGATGGTGCATGCAGATCAGCGCATGGTGATCGGGATATGCCGCGAGCGTCTGGTCCAACGCGCCGAGCGCCGCCACCCCCAGTGTGCCGCCGTCGTCACCGTGAACGAAAGTATTGAGGAAGATCAGCACCCACCCTTCGATCGTGGTGTCACCGCAAACCTGGAAGGGATGCTCGGCGAGGACCTCCGCCATCAACTGCGGGTCATCGTGGTTTCCTGGCAGGCAGAAAACCGGTGTTTCGAAGGGCTCCATCGTGTCACGGAAGCGTTCATAGCCTGCGCGACTCTCGTCTTGAACGATGTCGCCGGTCACAACGACGGCATCCGGCGGCCACCGGGCATCACTTCGCACGTGATGCAACACGGAGAGAAACGTCTCATACGTCGTCACTCCCCGCATTCTGCTGTCCGCAGCGGCGTGAAGATGCGTGTCGGTGATCTGAAGCAGGACGACCGGACGTTTAGCGTTGCTCTTGGCCATTGCAAGCGAGGGGCCACTACGGTGCGGGCATCATACGCAATTCCTCGCGGGCCGGTTGGCATTGGCTCACAGATCCGCTCGCGTACTGCGTGTGGTTGCGGAAGGTGTCGGTCGTAGGCGACAATCTTGACCGTCCAGCTCCACCGTAAGCACTCCCAATGGCATCGACCGGAGAGAACATGACGGTTTCCGTGAGGCCGCCCAGGCGTAAGCTTGCCGACGCGATTCGTGTGCTTGCCATGGATGCGGTGGAGCAAGCGGGTTGCGGGCACCCGGGTATGCCGATGGGGATGGCCGACATCGCCGAGGTCTTGTGGAATGATTATCTAAGCCACGACCCGGGCAACCCGCGCTGGTACGATCGCGACCGGTTCGTCTTGTCCAATGGCCACGGCTCTATGCTGCTGTACGCGGTCGCTTATCTTCGCGGCTATCCACTGAGCCTCGATGAGCTCAGGAATTTTCGCCAGATCGGACAACGTACCGCAGGGCCTCCGGAACGCGACGTCGAGATCGGCATCGAAACCACAACGGGCCCTCTCGGTCAGGGATTGGCGAATGCGGTCGGCATGGCGTTGGCCGAGAAAGTCCTGGCAGGAACGTTCAACCGCCCGGACCACGCAATCGTTGATCATTTCACGTACGTCTTCCTGGGCGACGGCTGCATGATGGAAGGTATCTCTCATGAGGCGAGCTCACTGGCGGGTACGCTCAGGCTGGGCAAGCTCATTGCCTTCTATGATGACAATGGCATCTCCATCGATGGCGAGACTTCCGGATGGTTTACTGACGACAGCGCGGCGCGCTTTCGCGCTTACGGTTGGCACGTAGTAGAAGCGGTAGACGGCCACGATCCGCAAAGCATCATCGCGGCGCTGGAGGCCGCCCGCGCTGAACGGGAGCGACCGAGTCTTCTCTGCTGTCAGACCATCATCGGCTGGGGTGCCCCGAACAAGCAGGGTACCGCAGCGACCCACGGTGCTGCCTTAGGCGCGGATGAGATCGCCGCTACGAGAGAGAACATCGGCTGGGATCACCCGCCGTTCGTCGTGCCCGACGATATTCGCGCCGCCTGGGATGGAGCCGATCGGGGTCGTGAGCTGGAAGCCGATTGGCAAACTCGACTCGAGAAGTATCAACTGCGTCATCCAGAGCTCGCGGCTGAGTTCCTGCGGCGAATGCGGGGCGAGTTTCCTGTGGATTGGCATGCGGGTGCCGCAGCGGTCGTCACGGAGGTCGCGGCCGAAGGGAAGGACATGGCAACTCGCAAGGCGTCGCAACGTGCCTTGGAGGGTTATGCACCTTATCTGCCCGAACTCTTCGGCGGCTCAGCGGACCTGACCGGCTCGAACAATACGTTTCACTCCGGTTCCAGGGTACTGGATCCACAGAGCGGGCAAGGGAACTATCTGCACTTCGGTGTGCGCGAGTTCGCGATGGTGGCCATCTTGAATGCACTCGGCCTCCATGGTGGCTTCATCCCCTATGGTGGAACGTTCCTGGTGTTCTCCGATTACGCGAGAAACGCGTTACGCATGGCCGCGCTGATGAAGGCTCAGAACATTCTCGTGTTCACTCATGACTCCATTGGGCTAGGCGAGGATGGTCCCACCCATCAACCGATCGAACATCTGTCGAGTCTGCGGGCCATGCCGAATATGTCCGTGTGGCGGCCATGTGACGCCGTGGAAACGGCTGTGGCCTGGCGGGCCGCGCTCGAACGCGTGGATGGACCGACCAGTCTGATCCTGACTCGGCAGAGCGTTCCCCACATCCCGCGAACGAAGGATCAGATCGACGCCGTCGTCCGTGGCGGGTACATCCTCCTGGATAGTGACGGCGAGCCGGAGCTGATCCTCATCGCGACGGGGTCGGAGGTCGGCCTGGCAATGACCGTCGCCAGGCAGTTCCAGCAGGACGGCCGCCGCGTGCGCGTGGTGTCCATGCCCTGCACCGATGCTTTCGACCGGCAGCCGGACGACTATCAGGACCACGTCTTGCCCGCGACGGATGCCAGGCGTCTCGTGATCGAGGCGGGCGCCGCGGACGGCTGGTGGCGTTATGTCGCGGGCAAGGGCGACGTGATCGGTATCGACCGCTTCGGCCAGTCTGCCCCTGCCGCCGCGCTGTTCGAAGATTACGGCTATACCGTCGAGGCGATTACTGCAGCAGCTGAGCGAGTGCTCACATAGAGGTAGGAGAATTCGATGCCCTTGAAGATTGCGATCAACGGCTATGGCCGGATCGGCAGAAATATATTGCGTGCTCTGTACGAGGGCGGGCGACGCAGTGAACTTCAGATCCTCGCACTGAACGATCTCGGTGACGTCAAGACGAACGCTCACCTTACCCGCTACGACTCAACACACGGTCCATTTCCATTCGACGTGCAGGTCGGTGACGGCGAGCTGATCGTGGACGGCGATCGAGTCAAGGTCTGCGCGGAACGAGACCCCGCCAAATTGCCATGGAAGGAGCTTGGCATCGATGTCGTTCTGGAGAGTACCGGCTTGTTTGCCTCCAGAGAAAAATCCTCGGCGCACCTGGCAGCGGGCGCGCGCAAAGTGGTCATTTCCGCGCCGGCGGGTACCGGGGTGGATGCGACGATCGTCTACGGAGTCAACCATCACGTACTGAAGTCCAGCGACGAGATCATCTCGAATGCATCGTGTACGACCAATTGTCTGGCGCCCCTCGCCAAAGTCCTGCACGACACGGTCGGGATCGAACAGGGCTTGATGACGACTATCCACGCCTACACCAACGACCAGGTGCTAACCGACGTGTATCACACCGATTTGCGTCGTGCCCGCTCCGCAACTCAGTCGATGATTCCAACAAAAACCGGCGCCGCAGCAGCAGTCGGCCTGGTTCTGCCGGAGCTCGACGGCCGTCTCGACGGCTTCGCCATGCGTGTGCCGACCCTCAACGTCTCGGTCGTCGATCTGACCTTCAGAGCCGGACGCGAGACGACCACCGAGGAGATCGACGAGGCGATGCGCGCCGCAAGTGAAGGCGAGCTAGCGGGTGTTCTGACGTACTGCGACCAGCCGCTGGTGTCCGTCGATTTCAACCACAATCCCGCCTCTTCAATCTACGACGCCAGCTTGACGAAGATACTGGGAGGAAGCCTGGTCAAAGTTTGCGCTTGGTATGACAACGAATGGGGTTTCTCCAACCGCATGCTCGATACGACCCTCGCGCTTGCCAACGCGACATAGCTGGGAGTGAAATAGATGGCGCTTGCCATCAAGCGCATGACCGAGCTTGAACTCGATGGGCAACGGCTCCTGATACGTGAGGATCTGAACGCACCCATTAAAGACGGCAAGGTAACGAGCGGTAAACGGCTCAGTGCTGCCCTGCCAACCATCGAATATGCGCTCCAGCACGGTGCGCGTGTGGCATTGATCTCCCATCTGGGGCGTCCGCAGGAAGGTTCTTTCGATGCCGCGCTGTCGCTCGCACCTATAGCCGCTATGCTCGCCGAGCTACTCGATCGCCCGGTCCCCCTCGTGACCGACTGGTTGGACGGCGTCGACGTAAAGCCGGGCGGCGTCGTGTTATGCGAGAACGTGCGCTTCCAGGTCGGTGAAACGTCCAACGACGACGCGCTCGCACGGCGTCTGGCGGCGTTATGCGACATATTCGTCATGGATGCCTTCGGCACTGCGCACCGCGCCCACGCCAGTACGCACGGCGTCGCGCGCCACGCCCCCGTCGCGTGTGCGGGACCGCTTCTGGTCGGTGAGCTTGAAGCGCTGAGCAGGGCGCTGGAGGAACCCGTGCGCCCGGTCGTCGCCATCATCGGTGGCTCGAAGGTTTCTACGAAGTTAGAAGTCCTGGGCGCGCTCGCATCGAAGGTCGACGATCTGATCGTCGGCGGCGGTATTGCCAATACGCTGCTCGCAGCATCCGGGGCTGATGTCGGGCGATCGCTACAGGAAGCGCAGATGCACGGCTTCGCGGCCAAGTTGCTGGCGCGTGAGTTCGGCCGGGCGTCGATTCCACTGCCAACCGACGTGGTCGTGGCCGAGTCCATGGATGCGAGCGCCCGCGGCATCGTCAAGTCGACAGATGCCGTCGCGGGGCGGGACATGATCCTCGATATCGGCCCGGATACGGCGCGTGCGTATGGCGAGCGTCTGAGCCGGGCCGGTACGATCCTCTGGAACGGGCCGGTCGGCGTGTTCGAGCACCCCGAGTTCTCACAGGGGACTCGACACATTGCCGGAGCGATCGCCGACAGCAAGGCATATTCCATCGCCGGCGGTGGGGATACGCTCGCTGCCATAGAGCAGTTCGGTGTCGCCGATCAGATCTCCTACATGTCCACCGGCGGCGGTGCGTTCCTTAAACTTCTCGAGGGCAAGCAGTTACCCGCGCTGGAAATTCTGGCGGCTCGTGCTTGAGGTCTCCGGTCCTCTATCCAGCCAGACCGCTCCCGGGGTACGGCTGCTGCTGGACGCATTCCAGTGTGGCGTAGTTGCCGCATCCGCCCGTAACTGTCTGACTGCCGACCATTCCGTGCCGGGCGACGCCTTGGTCCTGGGTGCCGGTAAGGCGTCTGCAGCGATGGCCGTTGCCGTCAACGAGCAACTGACGGGTTCCGTCCGAGGGTTAGTCGTGACCCGGTACGGTCACGGCTTACAGCCCGCGGAGACTGCTGGCCCAATCGAGATACTGGAAGCCGGACACCCGCTGCCAGACGAGGCGAGCGCCGATGCCGGCCAGAGACTCTTGCACCTTGCCCGGACAATCGCGCCAACCGAAACGCTGTTGTTCCTGGCATCGGGAGGTGGTTCGGCGCTATCCGTCGCGCCGCTCGGGACGATCACACTCGAGCAGAAACGCCTGGCCACCGATTACCTGATGCGTAACGGTGCCGACATCCGGGATATCAATTGCGTACGCAGACACCTCTCCGCACTCAAAGGTGGGCGACTCGCCGCGGAGGCACATCCTGCTCATGTAGTGACATTGGCGATCTCGGATGTACCTGGTGACGTGATAAGCGATATTGCTTCCGGACCGACGGTCCCGGATCCGACGACGGCTGAGCAGGCGCTCGAGATTCTGTCGCACTACGAGTATCCGGGCCGTGACGAACTCGTATCGGTGTTGGCGGAGCCGCAATTCGAATCCCCGAAACCGGGCGATCCGGCGTTCGCGTCTGACCAGGCACGCATCATCGCTTCGGCAGAAACGGCCTTGGATGCCGCGCAAGGCCTTCTCGAAGCAAAGGGGTTTACCGTCCGCCGGCTCGGCGATCATCTCACGAGTCGGGCGCACGAACTGGGTCGAGAGCACGCGGGCATCGCCAGGGAGGCAGCGGCGTCGAGCACACGCGTCGCGCTGCTGTCGGGCGGCGAGACTCGCGTGGTAGTTACCGGTAAGAACGGTAGAGGCGGCCGCAACCTGGAGTATCTAGCTGGACTCGCGATTGAACTCTGCGGGCATGAGAATATTGTCGCGCTTGCTGCCGACACGGACGGAATCGACGGTAACGCAGATCACGCGGGAGGTGTCGTGGTGCCCGAGATACTGTCCGTCGGTAAAGACGCGGGTGCTGACCTCGCACGACTGCTGGCGAAGAACGACACGTATCGTTACTTTCAAGCGTGTAAGCTACTCGTCGAAACCGGTCCGACGAGAACCAACGTCAATGATTTTCGTCTGATTCTGATTAATCCTCCGGCTCAGGAGCCTGTCTGTGACTAGGGAAGACACGGGATACCAGCAGCGTCGCACGAAGATCGTCGCTACCCTGGGGCCCGCGACCGACGATGTTGCTGTGCTGGAAGCGCTTATTCGTGCCGGCGCAGATGTCTTGAGAATCAACTTCTCTCATGGGGACGCGCACGACCAGGCGACACGTGTAGAGACGGTTCGCACGGTGGCGGCGAAGGTCGGCCGTGATGTCGCCATCATGGGCGATCTGCAGGGCCCGAAGATTCGAATCGAGTCATTCGTTTCTAGCCCGATCACGCTCAAGAACGGTCAGGATTTTATCCTCGACACGGATATGGACCCGAGTCAGGGTACGGAGGAACGCGTCGGCGTGGCCTATCCCGATCTCGTCAACGATGTGAGTTCCGGTGACGTGCTGATGCTGGACGACGGTCAAATCGTACTCAGCGTGGAGAAGGTAAGCGGCACGCAGATTCGGTGCAGGGTGCGTGATGGTGGGAAGCTTGCCGATCACAAGGGGCTGAACAAACGGGGCGGCGGCCTATCGGCGCCCGCGCTCACCGATAAGGACCGAAAGGATATCGACGTCGCCGCGACGCTGGGCTTTGACTTCCTGTCGGTTTCCTTCGCCCGGGACGCTGGGGATATCGAGGAGACCCGTGAGCTGTTGCGTGCCGCCGGGGGCCAAGGCCACGTCGTCGCGAAGATCGAACGTGCCGAGGCCGTCCAGAACATCAAAGCGATTATCGATGCCAGCGACATCATCATGGTGGCCCGTGGCGATCTTGCCGTCGAAGTCGGCTATGCGGCCTTGACGGGATTGCAGAAGGGATTGATCCGGCTCGCGCGCGCGCGCAACAAGGTATCCATTACCGCGACGCAGATGCTGGAGTCGATGATCAGCCACACATCGCCGACAAGGGCCGAAGTGTCCGACGTCGCGAATGCGGTCATGGACGGCACGGACGCCGTGATGCTCTCGGCCGAGACCGCCATCGGGCAGCATCCCGTTCAAGCCGTCCAGACCATGAGCGACGTTTGTATCGGCGCCGAGAAGCACGAGTCCTTCAAGAGGACCAAGAATCTTCGCCTGGAGGATACTTTCGAACATGTCGACGAAGCGATCGCGATGGCCGCGATGTATATCGCGAATCATCTCAAGGCGAAAGGCATTATCGCGCTGACCGAGTCGGGCGCCACGACCTTGTGGATGTCCCGGCTTCGTTCGAACATTCCGATTTACGCGTTTACGCGGCATGAGACGACTCGAAGACGCGTCATGCTCTATCGCGGCGTCTATCCGCAGACTTTCGACATTGTCCATACCGAGTCGGCTGCCGTGCACGAGACCGCTCTCGACGTGCTGCTCCGCGAGGGAGTCGTCGATCCGGGGGACCTGGTCCTGTTCACGACGGGCGACTTGCAGGGCATCGCGGGTCGGACCAACACCTTGAAAATCATCGAGGTGCCGTCCGGCATCGACACGGACGCCGCCGAGCGTGGCTGATCTCACGCGGAAGGCACTCATACTCCCCGGCGCCGGTGCGCGCGGTGCCTATCAAGTCGGTGTTCTGAAAGGCATCGCGACCATGCTGCCTGAGAACGCGCCGAATCCGTTCGCCATAATTTCCGGAACGTCGGCCGGCGCGATCAACGCAGCGGTCCTCGCGAGTCGAGCCGCGAGATTCCGCGTCGCTGTCGCGGAGATGGAACATGTGTGGTCGAACTTCGAAGCCGCTCAAGTCTATCGGACCGACACGTGGACGATGATCAAGACGAGCCTGAATTGGCTCCGTGCCGTTGTGCTCGGCGGGCTCGGTGGGTCCGGAATGAGGAATCCACGCTCACTGCTGGACAGTAGTCCACTGGGCGAACTGCTTACCGAGAAAATCAAGTTCTCTCATATCGAGCGGTCGATCAACCGCGGGCACCTGGAGGCGTTGGCGATAACCGTATCGGCCTACTCTTCCGCCCGATCCGTCACATTTTATCAGGGCCTTGAGAATCTCAAGCCGTGGGCGAGGGTCAGGCGTATCGGGCGTCCCGCCAAGATCAAGATGGAACACCTCCTCGCAAGCGCGGCTGTCCCGTTTGTGTTTTCGCCCGTCAGGATCGGTAGCGAATTCTACGGCGACGGCGCGATGCGGCACCGTGCGCCGCTTAGCTCGGCGATCCATCTCGGCGCCGAGCGAATGCTCGTCATCGGTGTGCGCGACGAGCAGCCCGAACCGGAGCCCAAGGAAGGCGCGCCGGCGGAGATGCCGACGTTCGCCCATCTGGCCGGATATATGTTGGATACGCTGTTCATGGATGGCCTCTATGCGGATCTGGAACAGGCGACTCGCCTCAATGTCATCATGGAACAGCTGGACGGTAAGACCCTGGAGGGCCCGGTTGCCGGTCTGCGCCCGGTCAGCACACTAATCATCGTGCCCAAGGAAGACATTCGGCAGGTAACCGAGCGGCATGTTGACGAGTTGCCGCGGGCGGTGCGCCTGCTGCTCGGAGGATTGGGCGCCATGGACAAAGCTGGCCTGCAGTTGATCAGTTACCTGCTGTTCGAATCCGGGTTCACACGCGAGCTGATCGAGATGGGCTTTCGTGACGCGATGGAGATGGAAGCGGATCTGAGGGCCTTCCTGTTCGATCAGACGATGGAGACAGTCTCGGTGGCACTCAGGCACGACTTGTTATTCGAGGTTCCCTAGTGTCCTGTCCCGCAAATAACTTACCCGATTCGCCGCGTCTTTTCGCGCCTGGCCACGTTGCGGCTCCTCGCAATAGTCCCGCTATTCCTCGTCGCCGCGCCTTGCCAGGCGCGAGAATCCGCAGCCGACTTAAGCAAGCTATTTACGGGACAGGACACTAGCCCGCCTATAGTAAGAGCAACGCGCCAAAGCCCAGGAATGCCGCTAGTCCGACGACATCCGTAATGGTAGAGAGCACGACACCCCCGGCGAGTGCCGGGTCTATATTGAGTTTCTTCAGCGTCAGAGGGATCGTGAACCCGGCGACCGCCGCGCAGATCAGATTGATCGCGAGTGCGATGCCGATCACGAGCCCGATTCTCCAGGTCTCAAACCACCACATCGTGACAACGGCGACCACGCAGGCCCAGGTCAGGCCGTTAAGCAGGCCGACGCCGAACTCCTTGCCGAGTAACCAGCGGGCATTGGAGCTCTCGATCTGACCCAAAGCGATGCCGCGGGTGATCAGGATCAACGTCTGACTTCCTGCGATGCCACCCATACTGGGCACGACGGGCATCAGTATCGCCAGCATGACGACTCGATCCAACGTGGATTCGAAGAGGCCGGCTACGCCGGCCGCGACGAAGGCGGTCGCGAGGTTGACTCCGAGCCATACGGACCGTCGTTTCGCGCTGACGAAAACGGGCGCGAACATGTCATCATCTTCGTCCAGCCCGGCCATACTCAAGACCGAGTGATCCGCCTCGTGCCGAATCACGTCAACGACGTCGTCAATCGTGATGCGTCCCAACAATTTCCCTGTCTCATCCACGACGGCTGCCGAGACCAGGTCATGCATCTCGAAGATCAGTGCCACGTCTGCCGCTGTCGTATTGGCCTCAATCGCATGACTCTGAGTGTCCATGAGACTACTGACTTTCTGCTCAGGGTCGGCAGTGAGCATGGCTGTGATGAACAGGGATCCCTGGTACTGTCCCTGCCGACTCACGACGAAGATCGCGTCCGTACCCTCGGGGATCTCTCGGCGCATTCGCAGGTAGCGGAGCACCACTTCGATCGTGACATCTCGGCGGACGGTCAGCGTATCCGGGTCCATCAGGCCGCCGGCGCTGTCCTCGTCGTAGCTCAGGACGGCTTCCAGCCGAAGCCGGTCGCTCTGATCCAGCGCCTTCAGCAATTCCCGATTGACCGTTTCGGGTAGCTCGGTAAACAGATCCGCCAGGTCGTCCAGGTCCAAGCCGGCTGCGGCAGCAACCAGTTCCTCGGAGTCCATCTCCTGGATCAGTGTCGCGCGGACTTCCTCGTTGAGTGCGACGAGTATTTCCCCCTCGTCCTCCGTGCCGACCAGTTCCCAGACGATCTCGCGTTGTGAAGGCGGAAGTGCCTCCAGGAGATCGGCGATCTCGGCGGGGTGCAGGGCGTTAACGAGACTACGCACCTGCGTCAGTGCCCCGGAGTCAAGCGCTTCGTGTAGCGCATCCGATCGTGCTGATCTGGCCCGTTGCGGATCCACTGAGCTCTATACTCCTCGGATGGCGGATAACGAGGTCGCCGGGAGTTTAGCGAGGATGTCCCTACCCGTCGAACTAGCAGACAAAGCGGGGTTACTGTAGCTCGTGGTGGCGCGTCTGAATCGGCCCGTGAGCCGCCATCAAACGCTCGGCCAGCGCCTCTGCGATATAGACGGAGCGGTGTTGGCCGCCGGTACAGCCAATTGCGATGGTCAGGTACGAACGTTCGAAGGACTTATAACGCGGGATCCAATGTGTCAGGAATCCTTCTATATCGTCGACCATTTCCTGTACGAGTGCTTCTGCGTCCAGGAAGGTCCGTACCGCTTGATCCTTGCCGTTCAGGGGTCGAAGTTCGGGTTCCCAGTACGGATTGGGTAGAGAGCGGACGTCGAAAACGAAGTCGGCGTCTGCCGGCAGTCCGTTTTTGTAGCCAAATGACTCGATGAGGATCGACAGCGCATCCTGCCCGCGCTTCCCTATACGATCTCGCACCAGATCGCGTAGTTCCTGAGCAGTGGTCGAACTCGTATCGATGATCAGGTCGGCCATGTCGATTATCGGGCTGAGCAATTCCCGCTCGTTCGCAATCGCCTCAGGCAGGCTGACGTCATCGCCGGTTAGGGGGTGTCTGCGTCGAGTTTCACTGAAGCGCGACAGAAGAACATCGTTCTCTGCTTTTAGGAACACCACCTCACAGCTAGCTCCCGCCTTGCGGAATTCGTCGATGAGCCCGGGAAGCTCCGCGATATCGGGCACGTTGCGCGCGTCGAGGCCGACGCCGACGTGATCGTAATCGGGGCCTTGACCCGGTTGAATTTCTTTGACGAAGGACCGCAGCGGGCCGACTGGAATATTGTCAATGCAGTAGAAGCCGGCGTCCTCTAGAACGTTGAGGGCAACGCTCTTTCCGGATCCTGATAGACCACTGATGATTACAAGGCGCATGGCCCTCCCGGCATCAGGTTCTGAGCATTCTATGGATAGTCGTCAGTGATTCTGTCAGTAAATTATATAACTGAGCTGGTTTTTCTGCCTCATGAAGCTGACTCTGCAGCGCCGAATCCCCCAATCTCTCGATCAGCTCGCGGACCTCCCTGATTTGATCGTCATCGCAATCCTCGGGAACCAGAAGTCCGAACAGCAGATCGACCGGTGCGCCGTCTACGGAATCAAAATCCACCGCTTCGTCCAGTCGCAGAAAGGCGCCGACGCTGTGTTCGAGGCCGTTCAGCCGAGTATGTGGCATCGCCACTGACCGGCCGAGTCCCGTGCAGCCCAGACGCTCACGCTGGATCAAGCCCTCCAATATTTCCTCAGCACTATACGCCTCAGAGGATGCCGCGAGTGCTTGGCTCAGCAGCTCCAGCGCATGTTTCTTGCTACGAGCGCGCAACCCGCAATGGACACTCTCTGGTTTGAGAACACTGGCTACGTCCATGTTGGTTAGGGTCTCCCTACCTTGGTGCTTCTCGGAACTATTCGAAGCGAGGTTTTCCTGCTTCTCTCGCGTGGTGGTCGGTAATCTTCTCTTTGTGCTTCCTTACCTGGCGATCGAGCTTGTCTATCAGGCCGTCTATAGCGGCATACATATCATCTGCCGAGGAATCGGCGTGGATCGAACCGCCGCTAAGATGAGCCGTCGCCTCGGCTTTATGCAGCAGCTTCTCCACCGTCAGGATGCAATGGATGTCACCCACGTGATCAAAATGGCGCTCTATACGTCCCAGCTTGACATGCACATAGTCCCGTAGGGCCGAGGTGACCTCAATATGATGTCCGGTGACGCTTAGGCGCATAGTTTTTCTCCAGTTCGAAACACTAGCCGACCAGCTTGCTTCGTTTCCGTTCACTCGAGGACGGTATCCTCATTCCCTCTCTGTATTTCGCTACGGTACGACGCGCGACGTGAATGCCTTCGGCGGACAACAGCTTTGCGATCTGATTGTCACTTAGAGGTTTCTCCGGTCTCTCGCCACCAATCAGCTTGCGAATCTTGGCGCGCACGGCAGTAGAGGATTGCTCACCGTCCTCACCGGCCAGGTGACTGGAGAAAAAATAGCGAAGCTCAAAAATGCCGCGCGGTGTATGCATGTATTTGTTAGTGGTCACCCGAGACACCGTGGACTCATGCATCTCGATGGATTCAGCAATATCCCTCAATATCATCGGTCGCATATGTTCTTCACCGTGCTCGAGGAACTCGGTCTGGCGCTCCACGATCGTCGTAGCAACCTTCAACAAGGTCTCATTCCTGATCTCGAGGCTGCGGATCAGCCAGCGGGCTTCCTGCAGTTGTGTTCTGAGTACATCGTTCTCGCCATCTCGTCCGAGAGATCCCACGTAGGATTGTTTGACTCTGAGCTGCGGCGCGACCGAGGTGTTGAGTTCCACTATCCATGAACCGTCGGTACACCTGACGTACACATCCGGGATGACGTACTCCGCGGTCGGTGCGGTGATCGATGAGCCGGGTCGCGGGTGACAGGCGCGAACGAGGACGAGCGCATCGTCGAGTTCTTCGTCTGTCGCGTTGAGCCGTCGTTTAAGCGTCGTGAACTGGTGCTCCGCAACGAGCTCCAGGTGTTCTTGCGCCGTAGTCTTCGCGAGCGCGAGTCCGGGCGTCTCCGGATCCAATTGTTGCAGTTGCAGCAAGACGCATTCGCTGACAGATCTGGCGCCGACACCAACCGGATCCAGGCGCTGTACCAGTCCCAGTACAACCTCTATTTCGTCCGGAGTCGCGACGACATCCGGCGCCAACGTCGCTTGAATCGCCTCGATCTCATCGGTCAGGTAGCCATCGTCGTTAATGCCATCGACGATCGCCTGGCCGATCGCGGTCGTGCGAGGATCCAGATTCTCGAGCTCAAGCTGCCAGAGCAGATGATCTTTGAGCGTGTCTTCGGAAAGATCGGCGTACTCCGGTTGACCTCGAACTTCAAACGTCGTGGGCGAATCCGAGGGGCCCGTTCTCTGGATATCGGTCCAGTCCGTGTCGGTTACCTTCGGCTCGCTCGGCTCGTCCGCTCGGTCCGCGGCTTCTTCGGCGGCTTCCAGCGACGCCGCCTCATCGACTTCCAACATCACGTTCTCGTCGAGAGCTTCCTGGATCTGGGATTGCAGATCCATGATCGGAAGTTGCAGCAGCCGGATGGCCTGCTGCAGCTGTGGTGTCATCTTGAGCTGCTGTGAGAGCCGGAGCTGGAGGGAAGGTTTCAACATTCTGCGGTTACGATCCTACAGCGAGAATTCTTCTCCCAGGTAGACTTCTCGCACAGCCTGATTCGACAGTATCTCATCGGGACTCCCGGTCGCCATCAACACCCCTTCATTAAGGATATAGGCGTGTCCACAGATTCCAAGGGTCTCGCGCACGTTATGGTCGGTGATCAGGACGCCGATACCGCGTTGTGTCAAGTGGCGAATGATTCGCTGGATATCGATAACGGATATTGGGTCGACGCCGGCGAATGGCTCATCGAGAAGGATAAATCTGGGCTCCGCCGCCAACGCCCGCGCGATCTCCACCCGCCGCCGCTCTCCGCCTGAGAGGGAGAGGCCCAGGCTGTCTTTTACATGCGCGATGTGCAGTTCTTCCATCAGCGAGTCCAACAGGCTCTGGCGATCGGCTCGATCCAGGTCGCTCCGGGTCTGCAGAATGGCGAGAATATTCTCGGCAACAGTGAGTTTTCGGAAAATCGATGCCTCTTGCGGCAGATAGCCCAGGCCTCGTCGCGCGCGACGGTGAACCGGCAGACGGGTCACGTCTCTGCCGTTGAGAATGATGCTTCCCCGGTCGCAGCGAATGAGCCCGACTATCATGTAGAAAGCCGTCGTCTTACCCGCACCATTCGGGCCCAGCAAGCCAACGATCTCGCCGCCGTCGATCGAGATTGACAGGTCTTTTACTACGTCACGCGATCGGTAGCGCTTGGCGATACCGATCGCCTCCAATTTGCTCATGGTGGGGGGGAGCTGTCGGACTCAGCACCATTCGGTGGCGGGATGATCGTGATGACGACGGGTTCGCCGCACTCGGACGTGCCCGAGGTGATCTGTTCCTGTTCCAGGTCGTAGATCAGATCGCATCCAGTAAATTCGTTGGGTCCCTCGCTGAGCCACGCGCCTTCCGTCATACGCAGGGTTCGGTCGACGTTGTCGAAGCTCAGGCGATTTGCGCCACCGCGAATCGGCAGCTCGCTCGTCGTGCTCAGGTCCTCGAACACGGCCGGACTTCCTCGCAGCTCGGCCGCCAGCAACGAGTGAGCTTCGAAGATTACATCCGCGCTGTCGGCTTCAATGCTTGCCGAGTCGACGGTAACTTTGACATGGCCGGTAAAACGCCACTCACTTCTCTCAAAGTCCAGGCCGGATGCTACGGCTTCGTCGGCGCTGATCCTCACGTCGCCCTGCGTGATTTGCAACTTACGAAAGACGACCGTATTGGTTGGTTGATCGAAGGACGACGACTCCGCGTCCAGCGAGATAGGCAGCGGATCGTCTCCCTCTGCGGCCAATGCGAGCCACGGGAGAAGTAATAACGGCACGACGGAACACCTAAATCTAGGGATCGAATTCACCATGTACACTCGATTTTAGCTCCAGGCGGTCATCCTGCAAGTAGACCTTGATGCCTATCGCGTCCAGGCGTTCGGCGCCGAGAAACAGGCTCACGGTCTCTTCGGAGCTGGCAACAAAGGTCTCCGGCTCGAAACGGAGTTTCTGTGTCTTGATTAGAGTCCTGTCCTCCTGGTCGCGAGGCGCATTCGAGAGCTCCACGGCGCCACTCAGATCGATATACGATTGATCCGTCGGCGCCTCACCGGAGTCAGCGGTAAGCAGCCAGGGGACGTTCTCGACCGGTCGATATTCTATCCGCACATTTTCCAACAACAGCCGATCCTCGTCGGGGCGCTCCTCTGCCCGCTCAGCCCATATTTTGTAGAGTAGGCGTCCACTCTCGTCGGTACCAAAGATCTCAGCGTCTGTCAGGTAGTAACCCAGGGGTACGGATTCGCGCACTTCTCCGGGTTGATATTCCGCCGTCCCCGCGCGGCTCCAGTACCAACTCAAACCGGCCGCCGCGGTCAGGATTGCGGTGACGATCAGGTTTCTGAAGTTCGGCTGCATGGTCCGCTATGAATGGTTTAGTTCAAGGACGTCCAGACGACAAAGCCCTGATAGATCAGGAACACTGCCAACAGTGCGCTACCGACAGGTCGAGTCAACTGCACCTTGGCCCTGCGATTGTACGCGAGGATGAATACGACCAGCGTCAGCACGCCCATCAAAGGGAAGTGCAGGGTCAGCACGCCGGCGTCGAGACTAAGAGGCTGAATGACGCCGGCAATCCCGATGACCGCAAGCAGGTTGAAGATATTGGACCCCAACACATTGCCGAGTACGAGGCCATACTCGCCCTTCAATGCGCCGGTGACGGCCACGGCCAGCTCCGGAAGGCTCGTGCCGATCGCGACGACCGTGACCCCGAGCACGAGGTCACTCACACCCATCAATCTGGCGGCATCGGTCGCGCCCCTCACCATGAGTTCGGCCCCGCCGAGCAGGGTAACCAGGCCGACGGCGAGCCAGAATGTCGCCTTGCGCGGCGGCATGCCCGCGGGCATTTCGGCCGCGTACTCCACGCGGATCGGGTCGGAGACACTCGGCCTTGATACCAGAACGATGGTCCAGACAGCCAGGACGCCCAGCGCGGCGAGTAGGGCCACGGCATCGAGTCGACTGACTTCGTTGTCGAGAAACACCAGTAGCGTGAGCGCGGTCGCTGCCAGCAACGCGCGGAACTCGCGGCGCACCGTGTCTGAGTGGACCGAGAGGGGATATATCACTATCGCGGTACCCAGGACGAGCCCGAGATTGGCGATATTCGAGCCCAGCGCATTACCCACCGCGAGCCCGGGTGCGCCATTCAGCGACGCGAGCGTGGAGATGAGCATCTCCGGTGCCGAGGTTGCAAACCCCACGACGACGAGCCCGATCAGGACGGGGGAGACGCCGAGATTACGAGCGGTGGCCCCGGCGCCGACGACGAAGCGGTCCGCTCCCCAGAAGAGCAATGGGAGGCCGATTAAGATTGCGGCCGCTGATAACAGCATGTCTTACGGGATGGTCCCTACACTCGTCCTAAGCCAGTCTCGAGTGAATTCTAGCAGTCACAGCTTCGCGGCGTGTATGACCCCGTTTTATCCACATGACAAACGCGGGTTCGGTTAGACTGTCCGCCGGTCGAGTATGCGCGGTGAGCCCGCAGCAGAGCATGGATCCTAAAGCAGTCGCGAGCCTTATCGAACAAGGCCTTCCAGATGCTGCGGTCGAAGTCACGACGGACGGAGCGGGGCACTACGAGGCAACCGTCATCTCATCCGCCTTTGACGGAGAACGTAGCCTCCGGCGACACCAAATGGTCTACGGAACGCTCGGTGAGCTCGTCGGCGAGGAGATTCATGCACTGAATCTCAAGACCTTCACGCCCGAGGAGTGGCAATCTCAAACGACCTGAGCGAAGGCGCGGCGACTTGGATCGACTAGAAATCACCGGTGGCGAGCGTCTCTCGGGCGAAGTCCGTATATCTGGAGCGAAGAACGCCACGCTGCCTATTCTGGCGGCTGCACTACTGGCCGAGGAGCCGGTGGTGCTGGAGAACGTTCCCCATCTCAACGATGTCACCACGACGGTGAAGTTGTTGCGCCGAATGGGCGTGGAGATCGTCTTTCATGACGGCGTACGGCTCGAAATAAATACTGCAGGGATCTCGGAGTTTCTCGCGCCCTACGAGCTGGTCAAGACCATGCGCGCATCGGTGCTGGTGCTGGGCCCGCTGCTCAGTCGATTCGGTCGCGCCGACGTGTCATTGCCAGGGGGCTGTGCGATCGGGGCACGGCCAATCAATCTGCACGTGTCCGGCCTTCAGGCGATGGGCGCCGACATTACGATCGACAATGGCTATATTCGTGCCCGCGCGAAGCGCCTGAAAGGCGCGCGCCTCAGCCTCGACACGGTGACGGTTACGGGCACCGAGAATCTGATGATGGCGGCCGTACTGGCACGGGGTGAGACGGTAATCGAGAACGCGGCCCGAGAACCCGAGGTGGTCGATCTCGCCAACTTTCTTCAACGGATGGGCGCGCAGATCGAGGGCGCGGGTACCAATTCGATTCTGATTCAAGGCGTAGAGACGCTCCAGGGAACCGACTACTCGGTCCTACCGGATCGAATCGAAAGCGGCACTTACCTCGTCGCCGCGGCGATCACGGGTGGGCGTGTCAAGATTAAAGGCACGCGGCCCGATCATCTGGATGCGGTCCTTATCAAGCTCGAAGAGGCTGGGGCCAGCGTGGAGCGTGGGCCGGACTGGATTGATCTTGACATGGCCGGGCGACGCCCGACGGCAGTCAGCCTGCGGACCGCGCCCTACCCGGCTTTCCCAACCGACATGCAGGCGCAATTCTGTGCCCTGAACACAGTCGCGAGCGGTACCGGCACGATCGTCGAGACTGTCTTCGAGAACCGCTTTATGCACGCTCAAGAGTTACAACGCATGGGTGCCGATCTGTCCGTCGAGGGGAATGCCGCCATCATTCGAGGTGTAGAGCGCCTCGCGGGTGCGCCGGTAATGGCAACGGATTTGCGGGCGTCGGCCTCACTCGTGCTGGCGGGTCTGGTGGCCGAGGGCGTCACGGTCGTGGATCGGATCTACCACATCGATCGGGGCTACGAGCGTATCGAAGAGAAGCTCGCCCAGCTCGGTGCAAAGATACGCCGGTTACCCGGCTAGCCTTGCGGCTGAAGGCCGCTCCTCGAGAACGGCATCGGTCTCGACCACGCCGGCGCCGCGTCGAATCGCGCGAATCCGAATCATCTGCCCCGGACTTGCACTAGCGACGACATTCGTCATCTGTTGGAGGCTCAACATGCGTTCGCCGTTGACATGAGTCACGATATCGCCGCGCCGCAAGCCCGCTGCCACGGCCGGCCCGCTGACGTTGAGCAGCTCGAGCCCGGGCCCGGAGAGCCCTAGGGACTGAGCCTGCAATGTCGGTAGATACCAGGCGGTTACGCCCAGCCAGCCACGGATGACGCGACCATGCTCGATGAGTTCGGCCATGACGCCGCGGACGAGATTGACCGGAATCGCGAAGCCGACGCCGGCTGGAATAATCTGATCCTGCAGGGCGGTGCCGAGAATAAGCGTGTTGATGCCGACTAACTGGCCGCGGGCGTTCACGAGTGCGCCGCCGGAGTTGCCGACGTTGATGGCCGCGTCGGTCTGGATGAAACTCTCGAATGTGTTGACGCCCAGGCCGCGGCCGGTCGCACTGATGATTCCCTGGGTCACCGTCTGACTTAGCCCGAGGGAGTTACCGATGGCGAGTACGACATCGCCGATCTGCAGGGTATCGGAGCGACCGAGCGCGATGCTCGGTAGGTCCGGCAAGCTGATCTTTAAGAGCGCCAGGTCGGTCTCGGGATCGGCGCCCACGAAAACGGGCTCCGCCGCCCGCCCGTCCGCGAGCTGGACATAGATTTCGTCCGCATTCCGGATCACGTGCCAGTTGGTGACGAGATAACCATCCTGGCTGATGACGACACCCGACCCGAGGCCTTCGCCCGCCAACGGGCTGGTCGTCAATCCGGCGAAGCCGGCTCGTTGTCCGGGAATACCCGCGGTATAGATATTCACGACCGCCGGTGCGCTCGTAGCGACGGCATCCGCATAGCTTCCGGGCGTTTCGGTGGCGCTTCCCTGACCCAGCCGTACGAGGTCCGGCTTGATCAGCACGACCAGGAACGCCAGGGCCAGGCCGATGGCTGCCGACTGGCCGATGAACGCCAATACCCTGATTATCGGAGGCATGCAGCTAGTTTAGCAGGATGGGTGGTCCGGCCTCGTTGGTAGTCCTCGTTGGTAGTCAGGGGCTTGAGGCGCTGTGTATAATCGCGCGGGCTTGGCAAGGGCCGTCTTCGGTTAGAGACGCGGCGCCCGCAGGGCGTGGTCAGCGTGGCCCCAGGCGCCTCGGCAAGACCACACGATCAATCAGAGACTGACAAGCAGCTGGCCCAGCAGCCTGCCAGGCGCTGTGTCAGCCCGAGAATGCTTAATGACTGACAATGGGAATTTCACCAGGCGCCACTTTCTAACGGCCGCAACCAACGTCACGGGTGGCGTCGGCCTCGTGGCCGTTGCCGTGCCGTTCGTCGCTTCGTTCCGTCCCAGTGCACGGGCCTTGGCTCTCGGCGCCCCGGTGGAGGTGGACATCAGCAAAGTAGAGCCCGGCGCGATGCTCAAGGTGGAATGGCGTGGCCGCGTCATCATGGTCGTGCATCGCACCGCCGACATGCTCGCCCGGCTGGCCGCGATCGAGGACGAACTAGCGGACCCGGCTTCACTGGAGTCGGAGCAACCGGGTTTTGCCAACAACGAGCATCGTAGCTTGAGGCCCGAGATCCTCGTGGTCGAGGGCGTATGCACGCACTTGGCGTGTGCGCCCACACCTCGCTTCGAGGTCGGGCCGGCCGACCTCGGCCCAGACTGGCCCGGCGGCTTCTATTGCCCGTGTCACGGCTCGAAATTCGATCTGGCCGGGCGTGTCTACAGTGGCTTCCCGGCGCCTACCAATCTGCGCATTCCCCCCCACAGCTTCGTCACCGAGACTACCGTGTTGATCGGTTCAGACGCGGGGGTGACGTAATGGCAGCTACCCGGTCGGCTGCCGTGCGCGGCCTCGGAAGATACCTGACGGAGCTCACAGCCTGGATAGACGACCGCTTTCCGATGACGAAGCTCATCAAGGAGCATGCTACCGAGTACTACGCTTCGAAGAACTTCAACTTCTGGTATGGCTTCGGCGTGCTCGCCACGGTAGTGCTCGTTGTGCAGATCGTGTCCGGAATCCTCTTAACCATGAACTACAAGCCCTCCGCGGAAGAGGCGTTTGCTTCCGTGGAGTACATCATGCGCGATGTGGACTGGGGATGGCTTATCCGCTATCTGCATTCCACCGGCGGGTCGGCTCTCTTCATCGTCGTCTATCTGCATATGTTTCGGGCGATGCTCTACGGTTCGTATAAGAAACCACGAGAGTTGATCTGGCTCATCGGGATGGCGATCTACCTCTGCATGATGGCGGAGGGCTTCTTCGGCTATCTGCTGCCGTGGGGCAATATGTCCTACTGGGGTGCGCAGGTCATCGTGTCGTTATTCGGTGCCCTGCCGGTGGTTGGCGAGGGATTGGCCGAATGGATCCGCGGGGACTTCTACATCTCCGATATCACGTTGAACCGCTTCTTTGCGTTCCACGTGATCGCCGTGCCGTTGATACTCCTGGGTCTCGTGGTGGTCCATATCATGGCGCTGCACCATGTCGGGTCGAATAACCCCGACGGCATCGAGATCAAGGAACATAAGGACGCCAGCGGTATACCGGTCGACGGCGTCGCATTCCATCCCTATCACACGAGCAAGGATCTGGTCATCATTCTGGTATTTGCGATCGCGTTCGCGGCGGTCGTGTTCTTCGCGCCGGAACTGGGCGGCTACTTTTTAGAACGCGAGAACTTTGAGCCGGCCAACACGCTGCAGACGCCCGAGCACATCGTTCCCCTCTGGTACTTCACGCCGTTCTACGCAATGCTTCGAGCCGTGCCCGACAAGCTGCTCGGCGTGATGTTAATGGGCCTTGGCGTATTGCTGCCCGTGTTCCTGCCGTGGCTGGACCGCTGCAAAGTCAAGTCGATCCGCTATCGCGGTTGGACCTACAAGCTGGCACTGGGGATCTTCGTGACGAGCTTCCTCGTGTTGGGCTATCTCGGCCTTCAGCCCGTCAGCGATACTTACACTCTTTTCGCGCGGGTATTTACTTTCACCTACTTCGCGTTTTTCGTTCTCATGCCCTTCTATACGCGTTGGGAGAAGACGAAACCGGTTCCCGAACGGGTGACGAAATGACGGCCAGGGCGGCGCTGTTGACCCTGGGGCTGGCGTTTAACGCTGCCGCGCTCGCGCAGCATACGGCCGACGGCGCGCTTCTTATGGAGCCTGCGAATACCGATGTCAGCGATCTCGCTTCCCTGCAGCGAGGCGCGAAGTACTTCGTCAACTACTGTCTCGGCTGTCATTCCGCTCAATACGTGCGCTATAACCGCGTCGGCGCGGATCTCGGGCTAACCGAGGACCAACTCGTGGAGAACATTATGTTTACCGGCGGGCAGCCGTTCGACATGATGAACAAGGCCATGACCGATGAGGATGCGGCAGCCTGGTTCGGTGTTGCACCGCCGGATCTATCCTTGATCGCAAGGAGTCGGGGTACTGACTACCTCTACAACTTCTTGCGCGGTTTCTACCAGGACGACTCCGCACTCAGCGGCGCGAACAATCTATGGCTGGAGAACACGGCCATGCCACACGTTCTGTGGGAGCTGCAGGGCATACGGAGAGCCGTATTCGTCGATACGCAAGTCAACGGCGTCGCCGTGCCGACTTTCGAGCATTTCGAGCCCGTCAGTCCAGGTACACTCGATGAGGCGGAGTATGATGGGCTCGTGCGCGACATCGTGACATTCCTCGATTACATCGGCGAGCCGATGCAAATGGAGCGACGCGCGCTGGGCATCCGGGTCATCGGGTTCCTGCTGGTGTTTCTGCTGATAGCCTATATGCTCAAGAGAGAGATCTGGAAGGACGTCGATTAACGCTCTTCTAATCTTCGGCTCATTTTACAACACTAGGAGACGATCGCATGGCGGTAATCGCTAACCGTCGCTCAGTCATGACGCTCTTTTCCACGCCTACCGATGCATGGAGTCATCGCGTACGGTTGGTACTCGCCGAGAAGAGCCTCAATATAGATGTCATCGATGTCGATGATGAAAATTTTCCCGAAGATCTGCTGGACCTTAATCCCTACAACAGCGTTCCTACTTTGGTCGATAGGGACCTGGTGCTGTACGATTCCGGCGTCATTATCGAATATCTGGACGAGCGATTTCCTCACCCGCCGTTGATGCCGGTGGATCCCGTCACCCGTGCGCAGTTTCGTCTCGCGCTCTATCGCATCGAAGAGGACTGGTACTCCCTCGCCGGCGAGATAGAGGAAGGCGGGGATAGAAAACCGGTGACGAGAGCCAGGAAAGCGCTGCGGGACAGTATCTTGTCGAGTGTTGAGATCTTCGGCGCGAAGCGATTCTTCCTCAGCGACGATTTCTCGCTCGTGGATTGTAGTATCGCTCCGATCTTGTGGCGCCTGGACGTGTTCGGTATTGACTTGTCCTCGCCGGCCAAGCCGATACAACGGTACATGGATGAGATCTTCTCCAGGCCGTCGTTTCAAGGAAGCCTGACCGAGCTTGAGCAGGAGATGCGGCAATAGCGTCATGACACAGACGACATCCAAGCGCCCGTATCTGATCCGCGCGATGCACGAGTGGATGACCGACAATGGTCTAACCCCCTATGTCGCAGTGAATGCCGGTGCCAAGGACCTGCTCGTGCCAGAGCAATACATCTCCGAAGGTAAGATCATCCTCAATGTCAGCTACTCGGCCACCCGAGGCTTGAATCTCGCCGCCGATCGGCTGAGTTTCGAGGCGCGTTTCCGCGGTGTCGCTCAGAAGGTCGACGTGCCGATCTCGGCTGTCATAGGAATCTACGCGCAGGAAACGGGGCAGGGCATGATCTTCGCCGACGAAGATTCGCTGCCGCCGCGTTCCGATGAACTCCGTGATACCAAGCCGCCGGGCCCGCCCACCCTCAAGGTCGTAAAGTAGCCCGCCAAGCAGCCTGATCGTTAGTCGGGGTCGTCGCCCAGGATACCGGCGTCGATCAGATCGCACAGACAATGGATGAGCAGAAGGTGCACTTCCTGGACTCGGCAGGTCCGGTCCGCGGGGACTCGCAACTCGACGTCATCGGAGTTCAAACTCTGGGCGATGGTGCCGCCGTCACGGCCCGTTAACGCGACGACCTTCAGGCCCCGACTGTGCGCCGTGGCGACCGCCCGCGAGACGTTCTCAGAATTTCCCGAAGTGGAGATGGCAAGTAGCACGTCGCCCGATTGTCCGAGCGCTCTAACCTGCTTCGCGAAGACGTCCCCGTACTCATAATCGTTGGCGATTGCCGTAAGCGTGGAACTATCGGTCGTGAGTGCGACTGCCGGCAGCCCGGGCCGTTCTCGTTCGAATCGGCCCAGCAACTCGCCTGAAAAATGTTGTGCATCGGCGGCCGAGCCGCCGTTGCCACAACTTAAGATCTTGCCGTCGTTCAACAGGCTCTGCACCATGAGCTGAGCCGCCTTCGCTATCTGCGGCGCGAGAGTCTCCGATGCTTGCTTGACCGCAACGCTTTCTCGAAAGTGGGCTAGTACGCGATCATCCATGCGCTCACCGATGTGCGTCGATAGCCGCAACTCTGCCTGCAAAGGGCGCTGCCTTCAAGACTGGCTTGCAAGAGCTGTTCCACTCCTACCGGCGATTCTGCCTCAGTCGGCGTCGAACGCGTTCTGCGTCCACTGGAACTGCGGTGTCGTCGTATCGATATCGCTCACGGCGAACACGTCGAAGCGCAGCCGCTGCGTGTTCCACTGCGGGTTACACATGAGGAGATGGCGTGTCGCACGGATGATTTTGCGCCGCTTCGCCCAGTCGATGCTGTCTATGGCGGAAGCGAGGCTGCCCTTCTTGCGAGCACGGACTTCCACGACGACGATCGTTGTTCCATCCAAGCAGACGAGGTCCAGTTCGCCCAGCCTGCAGAGATAACGCTGTCGTAAGATCCGGAGTCCGCGGGCCTTAAGATAATCACGCGCGACCGCCTCCCACGCGCGGCCGGATGCCTGTCGGTTCATCCCATGAAGTTGAGCGGCGTGCGCTTATCTGAGATCTGCGAGTTCCGCCGGGGCCTGCGGGAGGGTTTCGTCTTGACCACTCAGAGCGACCGGCCGGCCGTTGCGAAACTGCGCCAGGGGCAAGCGCCGGTGTATTCGGCCGTCGCCATCCATGCTTAGCTCCCCTGACATGGCGGGGACGGCGGTGAAACCCTCGGTCTGGTTGTAGAGCAGTGGGATCAGCCGATAGGCGTCGAAACCCATCGCGACGAATCGTGGCCATTGGGCAACCCGCTGCGGCCAGTAGGTCGCGAGCGTTGCCTTGAGCTCGGCCGAAGTCAGATCGGGCGATAACAGCCATGGGGAGTCCGGAAACAGAATGCCGTCCAGATCTTCATCGCCGGCGCGACTCACCGGGTCGTAAACCAGCGAGGTTGCGTATATCGGCAGATCTCCCGCGTAGTGGTAACGCAGCTGCGGTGCGAGCTGCCGCGCGTTTCTCGCGTTGGTAGCGACGAAAATGACGTCGATGTCCTGACGCCTTCGCGGCTCGAACTCCAACGGAATGCCTATGTTGGCGGCGAGCCGCCGGTAACGTTGATCGCTCCGGTTCAGATTCAATAACGTCGTAATAGCGAGGGAGAAGTCCTGGGTGTCGGGGTCGTAACCCCTGAACTGCACCAACTCCCCGCCTAGCCTTTCGAACTCTTTACGAAAGCTGCCCAACACCCGGATTCCCCAGTCACTATCGGGAACGAGTGCAACGGCGCTGACAGCGCCCTTGGTAGCGGCGTGGCGGGCGACCTCGATGGCCTCATCCTCCGGCGCCAGAGCGAACTGGAAGAAATCCGGGGGCAGCGGGATCTCGCTCTGCGCGTAATTCAGCGCCAGCGTGGGAATCAGGCCGGCGCCGCCGACAACTTGATCCACATTCGATTTCAACAGCGGTCCGATGATGAAGTCGGCGCCTTCGATCTGGGCACGAAGATAAGCCTCCTGGCCTCCGAGTATGTCGGTGTTGTACACCTTAATATGCGCGCGCGGGCCTTCGCCGTTGGTTCGCAGGTGTGCCGCGATAAAGCCCTCGCGGATCGCAGCGGCCTCCTGCGGCCGACTAGTGAGCGGCAGTAGCAGGGCGAGTTGTCTCGGGTAAATCTGCGAGAGCCGGTACTGCTCGAGAAGCTCGGGCAAAAACGTTGCGGCGGCAGGATGGTCCGAATAGTCCTCACGCCAGCCGAGCAGGCTGAGCTGAAGCCCGGATGGGTCGCTGCGATACGCCGACGCCACGGGTTGCAGCGCGAGCCAACCGTCGATCGTCGCTTCGCCACTCGCACGCATCGGCTGGTTAACTGTCTGCGCCCGCAGCCCATTCCAGATCAACTGATGATTAATCATGACCTCGGCTGAGTCGTTCAGCCACAGCTCCCGCTCCACCAGAGCTGCGACCGCTTCCTCTACCTGAGCCAGCTGAAACAGGGCCCGGCCTTCGATCGCGGCGGCCGGGACGAGAATCGCCGGGTCCGTAGGCCGAGTGAGACGGCTCAGCCTGTCGAGAGCAGCCTCGGGACGGTCCTCATCGAGTTCGACGGCCGCGGACAGGACCAGGATCGCCTGTTGTTCTTGCGCCTCGCGAGCTCGAGTCAACCAGAGCCCCGCATCACTGAGGTCGCCGCGGTCGATCAACAGGCGCGTGCCGGCCATGAGGTAGTCGGCCCTGGCCTTGCCAACACTGGCCGCAACCAGATCGCCATAGAGTTCCAACGCGGCGCCGATCTCGCCCGAATGAGCGAAATCCTCGGCCCGTTGTCGCGTCTTCTCCTCAGACAACAGAGGCGTGGGCCCATCGACCGCACAACCCCACAGGAGGATCAGACACGCTGCAGCCACCAGACTGTAGAATCGTCTCATCGTCGTTAGCGCTTGCACATTCGGCTTTCTCATAGGCAGCATGAGTTCATGAGCGCAGAATCCTCCGGAACACTCTACGTGGTTGGCACGCCGATCGGGAATCTGGATGACCTGAGTTCCCGCGCCCGCAGCGTCTTAGGAGACGTGGATCTGATAGCTGCCGAGGATACTCGGCGGACCCGGGGATTGCTATCGAGTATTAACTTAAAGACGACACTTATTGCTTATCACGAGCACAACGAGCGGCAGCAGACGCCGGCCCTGATTGCTCGACTACAGAAGGGCGAATCCCTGGCATTGGTCAGCGATGCGGGTATGCCGTCGATCAGTGACCCGGGGCTGCGACTCGTCCGCGCCGCCCTGACCGAGAAGCTGCCGGTAGTGAGCGTTCCGGGGCCCAGTGCCGCCGTCGCTGCGCTGACCATCTCGGGTCTCGCGACGGACCGTTTCGTCTTCGAGGGATTCCTGCCACGCCGCGGCGGACCCAGAAGCCAGCGTCTCGACGCGCTGCTGAGCGAGTCCCGGACCATGATTTTCTATGAGGCGGTCCACCGGGTCGGCGCGACGCTTGAGGCATTGGAAGGGCTGTTCGGCCCCGACCGACCGGCCGCGATCGCGCGGGAGCTGACCAAACTCCATGAGCATGTCTATACCGGTAGCCTTGCCGAGCTCGGAAGCCGGCTCGGCGAGGAGATTCCGCTCAAAGGTGAGTTCGTGTTGCTCGTCGCGGGAGGCCCCGGCGTTTCCTCGGCGACGGCCGCCGAGGCGCAGCGTA
>JAZFYK010000029.1:0-2072 GCA_036443505.1 Gammaproteobacteria bacterium
ATCGCCCGTAGGTCTCAAATGGGTCAGGTGCGGGCGAACGGCACCATCACCCTGATCGCCCGAACCTGAGGGTACAGCCGACATAACAGGTTGGAAAGCCGACATTGGGTTCGGGAGCTCGTTTCCCGCGCAACTGTGTCGACGTTGGCGTGGCCAATCCCTGCCAGTGACCGCCAATCTAATCACGGCCGCGCGGCGCCGGGGCCGGGCGGATCGACGGTCGCGCCTGACTGGTTTCCCGGCGGTAGATTACCACCTGAAACACTGGCGTTCCGGCATTCATCCGACTTGATCGTCGACCACATAGCTATAAAGAAATTCCTCGCCCTCTTCGTAACTCAGCGCGTCGCCAGCCACGATGTGCGCGGCGCCCTGCAGACATTCCATGAGAGACGGATGGGGCATTATGGAGTTCTGAATGTAGGTATAGGGCAACGCCTGCTCGATCATGATGGAAGCTGCCGCGACAAGCGAGTCCGCGTCTCTCCCAATTGCCCGAATGCCGAGAATTCTGTCGTCCCCATCGGGCCCGACGATTAGCTTGACGAATCCGAGTGGCGAAAATACCGCGTGGGCCCGATGATTCCGGCCATACGGGTATTTTCCGACCCGAACATCGCCGTACCGGTCCCGAGCGACCGTTTCGCTGAGCCCGGCACCGGCGATCATGGGAATCGTGAATATGATGTAGGGCACGTGATCCATGTTCTGCATGAATTTTTGTCCCAGAATGCTGTAGGCAGCGCAGCGGCCTTCCGCCTGAGCGACGTGCACCAGCGCGATGTCCGCCGGCGTATTCCGCTGACCGACATCGCCGACAGCATAAATGTGGGGCACGTTGGTCTTCATGTCTTGGCCCGTCGGAATGTATCCCCGTTCATCGGCTTCAACGCCGGCAACATCCAAATTCAGATCACGTGTGCTGGCATTGCGCCCCACCGCAAACAACACGCTTTCGGTTTGGATCCGTTGTCCTTTCGAAAGTGTGGTGCAAACGCCGTCGTTAGTGACCTCCAACTTTTCGAACCGACTAGAGGGAATGACTTCGATGCCCCGCAGCGCAAATCGGCGCGCCAGGAAGCCACTTAAATCCTCATCCTCGCTGGATAGTATGCGCGCTTGGGTATCGACCAACTGGACCCTCGACCCCAATTCGTTAAAGATGCTGGCGAATTCACAGCCGATTACGCCCGCTCCCACAATGAGCAGGGATATCGGGAGAGAGGTCAAGCGAACGATCTCGTCGCTAGTGAGTATCCGCTTGGCGTCTACGGTGATCCCCGAGAACACTTTCGGCACGGAACCGGTAGCGATCACGATATGCCGAGCATGCAGAGTTTCTTCTCCGACGACAATCGTTCTCGGGTCGGCGAAGCAACCCTTCCCTTGCAACAGTTTGATACCCAGCCGTTGAAGCCGGGTTTCGATGCCGGAGCCGAGATCCTCGGCGGCACGCTCTATGCCTCGTTTGACGGCGCCAAAACTGGCGGCGAGCCGAATTTCGAACAGATCCTGACGAAGTGTCGCCTGGGCGAATAGACGGGCGATCTCGAACTCCGCTTTGGATTTGAATGCACCCTCGATTCCGTAGCCCATGAGGTGACCATGATTGATGACCACGACATCCAAGCCACGCAAGGCTAGTGTCGTCGCGGCGCTGAGCCCGCCTGGCCCGCCGCCAAGGACGACGACATCTACAGTCTGTACCATGAGAGCCCGTCCTACGGCGTCTCAATTACCCGAACGCGATACCGGCCAACGCAGGGCTCTTGCAGCTTGCTACGGTGGGCCTGAAATCCGGCGAGCGTGCTTTGCCCGTCCCCGCCCATCAGTCACGAGTATCCGACCACATCGGCACTGATGATAGCGCCCGAGACAACGTTGGACGCACGCATAGGCCATCGAGACCATTCCCTCCCAGACCCGCGTTGGGAGCGAAATTTTACGTGGTGCCGGTAGGGAAGTCCATCGATGCCGCATGTCGGGTTCGGGTCACCAAGAGACTCACCGCACCGCCATCCTGACCGCCCGCACCTGGGGGTATTGCCGACGTGAGACCGGGGAAAGCCGAC
>JAZFYK010000030.1:0-8679 GCA_036443505.1 Gammaproteobacteria bacterium
GTCGTAGAACTCGGGCGTCATGTTGGCGAGGTGGTTGTACCAACTCCAGACGACGTCCTTGCCGTCGCGGGCGAGGAAGATGTATTTGGCCTTGGGCGAAATGTCGAGCGCGTCGGCCGGCAGGTGCGTCTTTAAGAAGCGGCGATGGGTCTGTGCCTCGAGGTCTGAGATCATCTCGTCGAATGGTACGACGCGCATGTCGACCCAGGGTGCGATGTCCATGACCGGCACGTTCTCGGCGCCTTCGAAAACCAATTGCGAGACGATCTGCTGAGTCCATGTCGTGCCCGACTTGGCCCAGGTGTCGATAACGATGTCGCCATCGCGGAACTTGAACCCGTCCCAGCGAGTGGAATCCATGAGCATGTTGTGCAACTCGCGGGTTTTTTTCGGGTAGCTTAGATCGGTTTCCGGCATGTCAATTAACTCCTGGTTTCACGCCCTGTATCTCGGGAACACGCGTGCTGAGCTGTTTGGCCGACTTTTAGAATCCCATTTGGCCATACGTCATTTACCGTCACAAGTGTCGCCTCCTCCGGGCCGGCTGCAAAATCCGGCCGAACGCGCTTGATTCGAGCGTGGCGGCTCCGGGGTCACACAGACTAGTTTGAGCTGCGTAGATCAACTGGAAAGGGGAGCGACCATGCAAAGGATTGCAGCTTTGGTTCTCTGCGCCGCGTTATGGGGCCCGAACGCGTCCGCGGGGACTTGTACCACGATTGGAAACATTGTCGGCGGGTTTGCAGGAGGCGCTACCGGATACGGGATGGTGCGAAATATCGGGATGGCTACTAATTGGGTCAGCGCGGGGCTCTTCGGCGCCGGAATGGCCGTTGGTGCAATGGGAGGTGCCGCGTTCGGTAAAGGCGCATGCGAGCACATCTATGCCATCATGAAGATTACGATGGAAATCTATTGTGCGGCTGGCGAGTTCCAATGCGAGTCCATTCACGACGTAGTGGAGAGCCTGACGCGGGATTTTGAAGTCTGTTCGGGATGTACGCCGGATGAAGTCATGGGCGCATTTCTGATGGAGGATAGTGCTCGGGAGCAGCACTTGATCGATATGCAGTCCCGGCGCGGTTTGCAGGTTTCGAGCGTAGGCGTTCTGCCGCGGAACAATCTTTTCACGGCCAGTGCCATATCCGTGGACTCCTACTACGTCGGGATGCAAGCGGCCTTCAGGCAGCAACGCGCCTTAATGCGGAGCCCCAGGCGCCAATAGACATGATGCTGGAAATCTTAGGCTGGACACTGATTGGCTTTGGCCTGTTTACGCTGACGGAGGGCTATCATGCCTTCCGTCAGCGGACCGACCACTCGCCTCGTCCGCTGCAATACTGGTGGCTCGCGGGCCTGATCGCCGCCGCGGGGCTCGGTCTGATCAGCGGCGGCCTGATGATCCGCGACTGGTAGCTTGATGGGAGCGTCTCAGTCGACAGCCCGCAACAGGTCTGCCATTTCGCGCGTCAATTGCTCGAATTTGTAGGTCGGAATCTTATAACGCCAGCCTTGGACGCGTCCGTTGATTTCCGCGGCTTCGGCCTCAGCGGCGGCTCGGGTCGCTTCGGACTCCGGCGGCAGCGTCGGGTCAACCGCCGCCGCAAAGCTCACCCAGGTCTCCTCATCGCGTTCCAATGACCGTGCGGTCATTAGCAGTCCGTCAAATGTGAGAAATTCGGTGACTATGGCCTCTGCCGTCGTATCGGCCGAGCGCTCGACATCATCCAGCGTCAAGCCCTTGAGAACGTTGCCCATGACGTTGGCGACACTGTCGTAACTCAGTTCGCGCTCTTCCGGGATATTCTGGACCGCGAAGTTGGGCTGCCCACGCACGTCCTTTGAGACGACCAATGTCTCGCCGTCCGAGCGAGTCACGGTTATCCGCTGAATGCGCTCGCCGTCGATGTCGACAACCGCTGCATCGAGCCACTCGGTAATCGTAGTTCCTAGCTCGGGATCTCTGTTGATCAGATAGGATTGGTCTTCATTCTGTCGGCGGACGTAGCGTTGATAATCGCCCGCGGCATCGCCGACGATGATTTCGACAGGCGCCGCCGTACCGATAAGCCTGACGGCAATACCTCCGGCAGTATCCGCCGTGATCGCTTCGACACCCAAGCGGTCGTGAAGGGCGGGGTCGGCAGTCTTCGCTTCCAGGATCTGCGTCTCGGCGAGACTTAACAACACATGACGGATCTTTCTGAGATCGGCGGGATACCGGCCCCGCTCCAGAACAAGCCATCCTGACGCGTCGCGCTCGAGCGTAACGACAGTCTCCTCCCCACGCCCCACGAGCTCCACGCGCTCAATGTCGTCGAGTGACTCCAACAGGCCCGGCAGGAATATTTCGCCGCTTTGTGTCTGAGGTTGCCGTTCTCGTTGCCCGACGACGGCGAGTATCGCCAGGATGACGAGAGCGCCCGCGAGCCTAAACACAGTCCGATTGGTCATGGCGTTGCCATAGCTTTGCGGCGGCGATAGGCAACGAAGATCAATGCGGCGACCGTCAGCAATAACGGCACAAGACCGATGTTGATGATCTTCAACGTCGTGCCGAGTCGTTCGATACTCAAATCCAGGTTTCGCTGTACGGCTCTGAGATCCTGGCGGATGCGAATCTGCTGAGTCAGGAAGCGTTCGATCTCTGCCTGCTGCTCTTCGCTCATAAGTAATGATCCACCGTCGGTGCGAGCAACCTGCAGCTCTCCCAATCTCTCCTCTGTGTCAGCGAGCTCGGCTTGTAGTCGTTGTTCGGTCTCCCGGAATTCCGCCTCGGCGACGCGGCGCAGGTCGTCGACCCGCGTGAATGGCCGAGAGAAGCTGGCGCGCGCACGAATACCGATCAATGCAGCACTACCGGACAAGTTATCCAGTGAGTTGATGACGAAATCGGCGTTGTTGGCGAACGCCGATAAGATCTGTTGCCCGAGAAAGCTCTGTCTCTGTACCCACAGTCTGTCGCTCAGGATGTCGACATCACCGACCAGGATGACATTGGCCGCAGCCGTCGATGTCAGATGAGCGGTCGCGACCGGGTCGTCCGGTTCTACGGTGGCTTCACCGTCAGGCTCCTCATCCATGGCCGGTGGGCCAGACGGAAACGCCGTAGTGAGGGGGCCTTCCAGGCGGGCCGCCAGCACGTAGGTCTCCCCGCTGGGCGCAAAGCTGTCCAGCAGAGCTTCGGGGTCGGACAAGAACTGGAACTGAATAGTCGGCAACGTCCCGGCGGATGCGCTCGACGTCAGTAGCGGCACCAGCGTCACGTCGCTGTCCTCTGCGGTCGTGAAATGTCCGGCGGTGCCGAGGTTGATCGTGGCGAGGCCAGTAGTAACGATGTCCTCGGAACTCATGGCGAGCGCGTCCAAGCCTATCAGCCCGAGGTGGCGGACGGGTCGCAGGCCGAAGCCGGTGCTGATACTCAGGGCGTAACGATCATCGGCGACCACATCCTCAGGGGAGAATTCGATTCCCCAGGCTGTAAACAGCGGCCCCAGATCGGAGGCGCTGCCTGCGGCCACTGTTGCCGGATCGGTCGTCATCATATCGATCTCGGCGAAGGGATCCACGAAGATCAGTGCCCGTCCGCCACCGAGAATGAACTGATCGATCGCATAGAGCGTCGTTTCGCCCAGTCCCCTGGGATGGACGATCCACATCACGTCGATATCTTCGTCAATCCGCTCGACGCTTGGCGCCAACTCGCGTATTTCAAATAGCTGCCGCGCCTGAGTTGTGATTACCCACGGCTCGGTGAACTGTTGCGTCTGAGGATCGAAGCCCGCGCTCATCTGGACACCCGCCAGCAGGCCCACGACCGTCTTGTCCAGGTTGGCGAGGTTGTAGATGAGTTTCGCGAGATCGTACTCGAGGAAGGTCTCCTTGTCGGGTTGTAAAAAAGCGATTGTGTCCTCGCCGCCGACGCTGTTGGTTCCGGCGAGGCCGAAGTAGACAGATTGGCTTAAAGACCCCAGGCTGATCGATTCGAGCCCGAACTGTGCTGCGCGATCTTCTGCTTCGGAGAACGGTGCGGGGTCTATGACGTGCACGATGAGTTTGCCGTTGGCAACTCGCGCGAACTCCTCCAATGTCTCCTGGACTCGCGTCGCGTAGCCTCTCAAGAAAGGCACATTCGCCGTCTCTTGATCGGAGAAGAAGAAGTAGAGGTTTATCGGCTCGTCGATTGTCTCCAGCAGATCTTTTGTCCCCGCAGAGATCGTGTAGAGATCGTTCTCGGTGAGGTCGATGCGCATCCCTCTGAGCAGGGTGTTGCTTGCGATCAACGCTGCGACGAACGTGAGGCCCAGCAGGCCCAACGACATCAGTCCAACCTTTCGCTGCTGTCGCGTGGTCACGGGATACTCAATCCGCTTTCTTAAGTTGGAGGACGATCGTGTTGGCGTAGAGCATGACGCCAATCAATAAGGCGAAGTAAACCAGATCCCGAAGATCGATGACGCCTTTGCTGATACTCGAAAAATGCGTCAGGAAGCTCAGGCTTGCCACTGCGTCCACCAAGGCCTGCGGTGCCCACGCCGAGAACACGTCCAGCACCAGAGGAAACCCCGCGAGCAATAAAAGGAAGCAAGCGACTACGGCGAGGATAAATGCGATGACCTGATTCTTCGTCGTCGCCGATATGCACGACCCGACCGCAAGAAAGCCGCCGGCCATCAGCAGGCTGCCGATATAAGCCGCGACAACGGTGCCGTTATCGGGATTGCCGAGATAGTTGACGGAAATCCAGATCGGGAACGTCAGGGCGAGCGCAAGTCCCGTAAACGCCCAGGCCGCGAGGAATTTGCCGGTGACGGCTTGCCAGATTTCCACGGGGAGTGTCATCAGCAGCTCGATGCTGCCGGATCTACGTTCTTCAGCCCACAGGCGCATGCTCAATGCGGGTACCAGAAAGAGATAGAGCCAGGGGTGAAAATTAAAAAAGGGCGCAAGGTCTGCCTGCCCGCGTTCGTAGAAATTGCCAAGATAAAAAGTAAACGTGCTCGTCAAGACGAGGAAGATGACGATGAAGACATAGGCCACCGGCGTGAGGAAATAACTCCGGAGCTCGCGGCGCATGATCGCGAACATGGCGTTCATGCGCTCGCTCCCCCCGTGATCGTGCGGAATACTTCATCCAATCGGCCCGATTCCAGGTGAAGTTCGGAGAACTCCCAGCCCTTGGTGTTCGCGAGTTCCGTAATGGCGCCCAATGGCAGTTGACCGTCCACGGGGAATGCAGTGAGGCGATCCGAGTTGCTGTCGATCTCGATCGAGTCAACCTCGACCAGGGCTTCTATGCCTATGCGCACTTCATCCAACTGCGAGCGATCGACGAGTTTCACGGACACGGCGTTGTGGAATCGCGACCGCGCTTCGAGTCTCTCGGGCGTGTCGTCGACGAGAATTCGGCCGTGCGCGATGATAATCGCACGGTTGCACACGGCATCGACCTCTTCGAGGAGATGAGTCGAGATCACGATAATTTTGCTCTGCGACATTTGATTGATGAGTTGACGCACCTCCCGTTTCTGATTCGGATCGAGGCCGTCGGTCGGCTCATCGAGGATCAACACGTCCGGGTCGTGGACAATAGCCTGGGCTAGCCCGACCCGACGTTTGTAACCCTTCGATAGTGTGTCGATCGTCTGCTCCAGGACGGGCTCCAGATGCAGGAGCCCATAGACTTCATCGAGGCGGCTCGCTCGCTTCGAGCCTTCGAGTCCTCTGACATCGGCGACGAACTCGAGGAAAGAACGCGGCGACATCTCCGGATAATTCGGTGCACCCTCGGGGAGATAGCCGATCCGTCGCTTGGCATCCGTGCTTTGGGTGTCGACGTCGAATCCGCAGACTGTCGCACTGCCCGATGTCGCCGGCAGAAAGCCGGCGAGGATTCTCATCGTCGTGGTTTTGCCGGCGCCGTTCGGTCCGAGAAATCCCAGGACTTCACCCGGCTCGACCTGAAAGCTCAGGTCGTCAACGGCGAGTAGCGGGCCGTAGCGTTTGGTCAGGTTATGGCATTCGATCATTTGAACCCCAGTCTTCTCCTCCGTCACTCTTCATGTCGTGTGAGGGCGCCAGCAAATCCGGAACGCAATTTCCCACAAGCCGGCGGCCCATTCAAGACCCGCCGGCCCCCCGAGTTAATTGCTCAGTAGGTTTCCATCCGCATCCATGAGCTCGACGGGGCCGAGGTTCAGGGCGCGGATGTCGGCTTCGATGAGCTCAAGATCGCCGACGACGACCCAGGTCAGGCGATCGGGGGCCAGCAGCGACTGCGCGACCTCGTTGACCTCGGCGACGTCCACGGCTTCCACGAGCGCAGGATACTGGCTCCAGTAGTCCTCGGGTAATCCGAAGCGCACGATCACGGCGATGTCGTTCATGACGGCGCGAGCGGTCTCCCAGCGGCCCGGGAGTCCGAGTATCTTCTGGCGTTTGCTCGTGTCGACCTCTTCGGCGCTCACGGGACGGCTACTCCGAATTTCCCGAAACTCGCGGTCGAGTTCGAGCATCGATGCCGCCGTCTTGTCGGTCTGAACCGGCGCGTAGACGATGAACGGGCGTTGTTTCATCGTGTCGACGATGACGGAGCGGACGCCATACGACCATGCCTTGTCCTCGCGTAGATTCAGATTGACACGCGAGGTGAAGCTGCCGCCGAAGCTAAAGTTCATGGCTTGAATCGCGAGCTCGCGTTCATCGGACTTCGGCGCCATAACATGACCCGCTATGATGAAGCTCTGCTCCGACCCGGGCCGGTCGATGAGGACGACTCTCGTTTGATCTGGGAGCGTCACGGCCGGGATGGTTTTCTCCGGAATATCGCCTGGCGCCCAATCGTCGAACAACGCTTCCAGTCTCGGTTTGATCTCCGCCAGGTTCGTATCGCCGACGACGATAATCGTCGCGTTGTTCGGCCTGAACCACGTCGCGTGAAAGTCAACTAGATCCGACCGCTCTAACACAGCGACCGCGGCTTCGGTGCCCGACCCGGTCATGGGCAACGAATAGGCGTGCCCCTCACCGTATATGAGTTGTGGAAATATTCGCAGCGCCATGCTCGCGGGCGTCGTTTTCTCGCGTTGGATCGCCGCGATCGTCAGTCGCTTCAAGCGCTCGAGCCCGGACTCGGGAAACGCCGGGTTCAGAATCACGTCGCCGAATATCTCCAGCGACGGCTCGAGATTTTCCGTCAACGCCGACAGACTAATAAAGGAGTAATCCAAATTAGAGCCGGTTCGCAGCTCGGCGCCGAGGTCGGCGAGCTCGTTGCTGATCTGCAGCGCATCGCGGCTGGTCGTGCCTTCCTCCAACATGTTAATCGTCAGGCCCGCCGTGCCGGGCCGTGAGAACTGGTCCGCTGCGTAACCGATATTCAATTGCAAGCTCATTTGAATGACAGGTACGGCGTCCCGCGTCGCGACGATCAAGCGTATGCCGTTTGAGAGTTCGCTGATCTCAAAGTCCGGAAACTCGGCCTGCGGGAAAGACGCGGGATATGGCGGCCCGGAGCGGTCCGCATCCTGGACCGTGGCGGTCAAGCTATCCGCGAACGGATGGATCTCAAGCGTAAATGCCGGCCCGGAAAGCCACTTTCGCGCCGCGTCCCGTAGGTCGTCGGGCTCGGCGGAATCCAGGATGGCGAGCGAGTCGGTGTAGGCGTCTGGCCGGCCACCGAAGACGGCGCCCTCGACGAGTATCCTTGCCTTGCCACTGACGCGTTCACTGGCGCGGATGAAACTCGCCCTGGTCTCCGTCACGACCCTCGCGAGTTCATCCCGGCTCGGGCCGTCTGCCAGGAATCGCTCGACTTCCTCGTCAAGCAGGCGCTCGACCTCCTCCAGATTCCCACCCGGCTGGGCCGTCGCCCAGACGAGAAAACCGCCGGCGATCTCATCCGCGGCCGCGTAGACGCCGACATCGGTTGCGACCTGCTCGTCGTAGACGAGCCGCTGGTAGAGCCGTGAGCTTCTGCCATCGCCGAGTATCGAGGCCGCGAGCGAGAGCAATTCGGCGTCCTGTTGGCCCCACTCCGGTATAGGCCAGGTCTTATACACACGCGCCTGGGGAACGCGATCCTCCACGACCATACGGCGTTCGTGGCTCAGCGTCGGCAGCCAGGTATCGATTCGTGCCAGCGGCGGGCCGGGTGGTATGTCGCCGAAGTAGCGCTCGGTCTTCTCCCTGGCGGTGGCAACATCGATGTCGCCGGCCAACACCAGCGTCGCATTATTCGGACCGTAATAGGTAGCAAACCACTCCCGGACGTCATCCAGGCTCGCGGCATTGAGGTCCTCCATTGACCCAATCGTAGACCATGAGTACGGATGTCCTTCGGGAAATACGTTCTCGTTGATGTAGTCGAAGGCCTTGCCGTAGGGTTGATTCTCACGCTGACGCTTTTCGTTCTGGACTACACCGCGCTGCTCGTCGAGCTTGTCCTGGTCGATAGCGCCCAACAGGTGACCCATGCGGTCCGATTCCATCCACAGCGCGAGATCCAACGCAGTCGTCGGGACGGTCTGGTAGTAATTCGTCCGATCGGTATTCGTCGTGCCATTCATGTTCGTCGCGCCGACGTCCTGGAACGGTCCGAAGTACTCATCGTCGTAATTCTCCGTGCCGTTGAACATGAGGTGTTCGAATAAATGCGCGAAGCCGGTCTTGCCCGGGTTT
>JAZFYK010000031.1:0-27127 GCA_036443505.1 Gammaproteobacteria bacterium
AGGCCGCTACCAGCCTCGCGTGGACATGCGCGAGGAGACTCTCGAGGATCTGGCCGAGTCGATACGTGCCCAGGGGCTCATTCAACCCATCGTCGTCCGGCCGCTCGACACCGTGGGCGGAGAAACTCGCTACGAGATCGTTGCCGGCGAACGCCGCTGGCGCGCGGCGCAGCTCGCGGGACTGCACGCCATCCCGGCTATCATCCGGGAGATACCCGACCAGGCCGCCTTGGTCGTGGCGCTCATCGAGAATATCCAACGCGAGGATCTCAATCCCATGGAGGAAGCCCGGGCACTGCAACGCCTCGTGGCGAGCTTCGACATGACTCACGAGATGGCAGCGGACGCGGTCGGTCGATCGCGGGTTATGGTCAGCAATCTCCTGAGGTTGCTGGAATTGCCCGATCCGGTGACGATCATGCTGGAACGGCGTGAGCTCGACATGGGCCACGCCAGAGCGTTACTGGCCTTGGACTCGGTTGAGGATCAGCTCGCGCTGGCCCGGCGGGTGGTCAAGGAGGGCTGGAGCGTTCGGGAGACCGAGCGCGCGGTCAGGCGCCTGCCGAAGTCCCGGAAGCGACCGCGTCGTGCCGGTAGCAACGAGACGCCGGACCCGGACGTTCGACGACTCGAGACGGACCTGGCTGACCGGCTCGGTGCGAAGGTGAGGATCGAGCACAAGGGCAGCGGCGGCCGCATCGTCATTCGCTATTACAGCCTGGATGAGCTTGAGGGGATCATCGGCCACATCGACTGAGTTGTTGAACGCGGCACAGCGAAACCTTACAATAAATCGGCTAACTGGTAGTGAGTACCCTTTGCCCGATGCCACACACGTGGCTTTTTATTTGCCTGTGACTAGCACGGACGGTAGCTAGAGCGTCTAGTGAGCGAGCTTGAAGCGTATTTTCTCAACGCGCGCAAACTGGCACTCGGCATCGTCTTCGGACAGGTCGGTATCGCGCTACTCGTTTCGGCAGCCGGATGGCTTTTGGGAGGGCCCCGAGCTTTCGTCTCCGCCCTCGTCGGCGGGGGCATCGGGACACTGGCCAGCCTCTATATGGTCCTGAGCACGTTTCGGCTGAACGCGAACGCTGAGCCAGCGGAGATACTCCGGCGGGTTTACCGAGCGGAGTTTTATAAATTCGTCATTACGATAGGCCTGTTCTCGCTGGTGTTATTGAACATGGACGTTTCCTTCGGACCGATGTTGGGAGGTTTTGCGGCAACGCTGACCGTGTACTGGGCGGCGCTCGGCGTGCGTTTGCCCCACCTTGGCCCAAAACCGTCGGCCCATAGTGACTATGAGTAAGGGCTAGAGATGGAGGAACTTCACGAAGGACCGGCGTCTGTAACAGACTATATCGGGCATCACCTGACGAACCTGCATACCGGCACAGGGTTCTGGAATTTTCATCTCGACAGCATCTTCTACGCCGTGTCTCTTGCCGTGCTTTTCAGCGGAAGCTTCTATTTTGCCGCCAGAACGGTCACTGCGGGTGTGCCCGGGCGCTGGCAGAGCTTCGTCGAGTTGCTCGTCGAATTTGTCGATACCCAGGTCAAAGACAGTTACAAGGGTTCAAGCAAACTCATCGCCCCTCTGGCGTTGACCATTTTCTGCTGGGTTTTTCTCATGAACTTCATGGACCTGATACCAGTCGACCTGCTGCCGGTGCTCGGTACCGCGGCAGGTATCGATTACATGAAGGTCGTGCCGACCACCGACCTCAACATCACATTCGGGATGTCAATTACGGTGTTCATCCTCATGATCTTCTACAGCATCAAGATCAAGGGCGTGCGCGGCTTCGCGAAGGAGATGTTTCTGCACCCGTTCGGCAAATGGCTGCTGCCGTTCAACTTCCTGCTGAAGGTCGTCGAGGAACTGGCTAAGCCCATATCTCTGGCGCTGCGGTTGTTCGGCAACCTCTACGCCGGCGAAATGATCTTTATCCTGATCGCTTTGTTTACGTTGTCGATCGGCGCACACACGTTAGGAGAGACTTTCGCCCAATTGCTTACGCCCGGAGCGCTGCTGCTGTTCATCGTGCAATTCATTCTCGGCCTGGTGTGGGCGCTATTTCACCTCATAATTATTACGCTACAGGCCTTTATTTTCATGATGTTGACCATAGTTTATTTAAGTATGGCTCATGAAACCCATTGAGCAGAATTCGACTTTTTCGAAGGCCTGACGGGCCTTCCAAGACTGAGGAGAGGACATGGAACTTGCAAGCTTGATTGCGAATGTACAAGGGATGACTGCAATCGCGGTAGCGCTCTTGATCGGCATGGGTGCACTCGGTACGGCCATCGGCTTCGGCATCCTGGGCGGCCGATTTTTGGAAGGCGCCGCGCGACAACCGGAGATGGTGCCGATGCTGCAGATCAAGATGTTCATCGTGGCGGGCTTGCTCGACGCGGTGACCATGATCGGTGTCGGCGTGGCGCTGTTCTTCATCTTCGCGAACCCGTTCGTAGGCGCGGTAACAACAGCGGCAGGCGGTTAGCCTGTTGAGGGCACAAGCCGGAGAAAACTAGAGTGAGTATTAATGTCACACTGTTTGTGCAGATGCTCGTATTCGCCGTGCTCATCTGGTTCACCATGACGTTCGTTTGGCCGTTGATTCGTGGCGCGATGGATGAGCGCGAGCAACGCATTGCGGATGGGCTGACGGCGGCAGAGAAAGGCCAGCGCGATCTGCTCGACGCTGAGGCGAAAGCGCAGACGATCATCACCGAGGCCCGCGACAACGCCAAGGAGATCATCGATCAGGCGAGCAGTCGTGCTACGGATATCGTCGACGAAGCCAGGACCGACGGTGAAGTAGAGAAGCGCCGCCAACTTGAAGCCACGCAGGCGGAGATCGAGGTCGAGGTCAATCGCGCGCGGGACGAGCTACGCGGCCAGGTCGCCGCGATGGCTGTGGCCGGCGCCGAGAAGGTTCTCGCCCGTGAGATCGACAGCAGTACGCACAGAGACCTGCTGGATGGCCTGGCGAGTGAGTTGTAGAACGCAGCGCGGAACGATCATCGACGCATGACCGACACGAGTACCATTGCACGGCCTTACGCCCGAGCGTTGTTCGACATCGCCAAGCGAGAAGACGCGCTCGCGAAATGGGCGGAAGCGCTCGGCGCGCTGGCTCAAGTCGTGGCGGATGAGAACGCGAGGGCGTTTCTCTCGCGACCGGATCTGGACGATGATGCCAGGGTAAGTTTCGTCAGCGCTGTCGGCAACGAAGCAGGCGCGGCTACGCTAGTGGACTCCAGCCGCGGGCAAAATCTACTACGCCTGCTGGCCGAGAACGATAGGCTTTCGGCGCTACCGGACATAGCGGTGCTATTCAACGAGCTCAAAGCCCGGGCCGAGAACACGGTAAAAGTAACGCTCGTTACGGCAACCGACGCGGATACGGGCGTTGCGAACAAGATCGCGAAGGCGCTCGAGAAAAAGCTCGGGCGTACGGTTGAGTTGGAGCTCGAGATCGACGACGAGTTGCTAGGTGGCGCGGTCGTTCGCGCCGAGGACATGGTTATAGACGGCTCAGTGAGATCGCGGCTACGCCAGCTAGCCGAAGCACTGATTTCCTAAGGGGATATTGATGGCACTCAAAGCTTCAGAAATCAGTGAGCTGATCAAAAAGCGCATCGAGAGTTTCGATGCCAAGACCGAAGCTCGCGATGTGGGCACGGTGATTGCGCTGACGGACGGCATCGTTCGAATTCACGGTCTAGCGGACGTCCAGTACGGCGAAATGATCGAATTTCCGGGCGGCAGCTTCGGGCTGGCGCTAAATCTTGAGCAGGACTCCGTAGGCGCGGTTGTACTCGGCGAGTACAAGCACATCTCCGAAGGCGATACCGTCAAGACAACGGGCAGAATCCTGGAAGTCCCGGTCGGCGAGCCGCTCCTGGGCCGTGTAGTGAACTCCCTCGGTCAGCCCATCGACGGCAAGGGCCCCGTCGATACGACCGAGAGTTCGCCTATCGAGAAAGTCGCACCGGGCGTTATCGATCGAAAATCGGTTGACCAACCCGTGCAAACCGGGCTGAAGTCGATCGACGCAATGGTGCCGATCGGGCGCGGTCAGCGCGAGTTGATCATCGGCGATCGGCAGACCGGTAAAAGCGCGGTTGCGATCGATACGATCATCAACCAGAAGGGCACGGGCATTAAGTGCATTTACGTCGCGGTGGGGCAGAAGAACTCTACGGTCGTAAACGTCGTCCGCAAGCTCGAGGAATTCGGTGCCATGGAGCACACGATTGTCGTCTCGGCTTCGGCATCCGAGTCGGCCGCCTTGCAGTACATCGCGCCCTATGCCGGTTGCGCGATGGGTGAGTACTTCCGCGATCGTGGACAAGACGCGTTAATCATCTATGACGACCTCACGAAACAGGCGTGGGCGTATCGTCAGGTTTCCCTGCTGCTGCGCCGCCCACCTGGACGTGAAGCGTATCCCGGGGACGTTTTTTATCTGCATTCGAGGCTGCTCGAACGCGCGGCGAGAGTCAGCACTGAGTACGTCGAGGCGTTCACCAAGGGCGAGGTGAAGGGCCGGACTGGGTCGCTGACGGCGCTGCCGATCATCGAAACCCAGGAGGGTGACGTGTCCGCATTCGTGCCGACGAATGTCATCTCCATTACCGACGGGCAGATCTTCCTGGAGACGGACCTGTTCAACGCCGGCATCCGGCCTGCCATCAACGCGGGCCTGTCGGTTTCGCGAGTTGGAGGCGCGGCGCAGACGAAGATTATCAAGAAATTCGGCGGCGGCGTGCGTTTGGCACTCGCACAATATCGCGAACTCGCAGCGTTCGCGCAGTTCGCCTCGGATCTCGACGAAGCGACTCGGCGGCAGCTAGAGCGTGGGCAGCGAGTGACGGAACTCATGAAACAGTCGCAGTATTCTCCGCTCTCGGTTGCGGAGATGGCGCTCTCGTTGTTCGCCGTCAACGAGGGCTATATCGACGACGTGCCCGCCGAGAGAGTCGTGGCTTTCGAAGCCGCGCTACACGCGCACGCCAGGGCCAACGGCGCAAAGCTCATGAACGACATCGACGCCAGCGGGGATCTGAACGAGGAGATAGAGAGCGGTCTGAAGCAACTGGTTGAGAGCTTTAAAGCGACGGGGGCGTACTAGGAAATCAGCATGGCGGTCGGCAAGGAACTTCGCACCAAAATCAACAGCGTCAAGAACACGCAGAAGATCACCAAGGCAATGGAAATGGTGGCTGCCTCGAAACTGCGCAAGACGCAGGATCGCATGGCGGCATCGCGGCCGTACGCCGACCGGATCCGGACCGTCATCGGGCATCTGTCCGAAGCGAACCCGGACTATCGCCATCCGTTTCTCGAGACACGGGAGGTCAAGCGGGTTGGTTACATCGTCATTACGACCGACCGGGGTTTATGCGGCTCCCTGAATGTGAATCTGTTCCGCTCCCTGCTGAGCGATATGCGCGACTGGCAGAGCAAGGGCGTCGAAATCGACATCTGCATCGTTGGCGCCAAAGGCATCGCTTTCTTCCGCCGCCTGAATGCGAACGTCATCGCGGCTACGAGTCACTTGGGCGATACGCCCTCGGTCGTGGATCTGGTCGGCACAATTACGGCAATGACGGATTCCTACGAGCAGGGAACGATAGACCGGCTGTTGCTTGTCCATAACGTGTTCGTCAACACGATGACCCAGACACCGGAGATCAGAACGTTGATTCCGGTCGAGGCGGGCGACAGTGCGGACCTTCAGGACCATTGGGACTACATCTACGAGCCGGACGCGGTCGATCTGCTCGACAACGTCTTAAATCGTTATATCGAGTCGCAAGTCTACCGGGCGGCGGTCGAGAATGTGGCTTGTGAGATGGCGTCCAAAATGGTGGCGATGAGAGCTGCTACAGACAACGCCGGAGATTTTATCGATCAGCTGCAACGGGTCTACAACAAAGCTCGCCAGGCTGCGATTACGCAGGAAATATCAGAAATTGTGGGCGGCGCTGCCGCTGTTTAATACGCACGCAAAGGTAAGGTAAGTAACTCATGAGCACGGGCACCATCGTTCAGGTCATCGGCGCCGTTGTAGACGTCGAGTTCCCCAGAGACACAATCCCCAAAGTCTATGACGCGCTGCATCTGGATGACCGCGACCTGACTCTCGAAGTGCAGCAGCAGCTTGGCGACGGGGTCGTTCGTTCCATTGCGATGGGTTCCAGCGAAGGACTAAAGAGGGGATTGGCCGTCTCGAACACGGGCGAGCCGATCGCCATACCCGTCGGCGAGAAGACTCTCGGGCGGATCATGGACGTCCTAGGCAGGCCGATCGACAACGCCGGTGAAATAGGCGAAGAAGAGCGGTGGCCGATACACCGGAAACCACCGTCCTACGAGGAGCAGGCGACCTCGACCGAGCTCCTCGAGACGGGCGTCAAAGTCATCGACCTGATCATGCCGATCTCCAAGGGCGGCAAGATCGGACTGTTCGGCGGCGCGGGCGTGGGCAAGACCGTCACGCTCATGGAGCTCATCAACAACATTGCGAAAGAACACGGCGGCTACTCGGTCTTTGCCGGCGTGGGTGAGCGGACTCGTGAGGGTAACGACTTCTATTACGAGATGAAGGAGTCGGGGGTTATCGATAAGGTGTCATTGGTTTACGGCCAGATGAACGAGCCTCCCGGCAACCGGCTCCGAGTCGCGTTGACCGGGCTGACGATCGCTGAGTACTTCAGGGATGAAGGCCGCGAGGTGTTGATGTTCATCGACAACATCTACCGCTACACGCTCGCCGGAACGGAAGTCTCGGCGCTGCTGGGCCGCATGCCTTCCGCCGTCGGCTATCAGCCGACACTGGCCGAGGAGATGGGGCTGCTGCAGGAGCGCATCACGTCAACGAAGACTGGCTCGATCACGTCGTTCCAGGCTGTCTATGTTCCGGCAGACGACTTGACGGATCCTTCGCCTGCGACCACGTTCGCGCACCTGGACGCCACGCTCGTGCTGTCCCGGCAGATTGCAGAGCTAGGCATCTACCCCGCGGTCGATCCACTGGATTCCACGAGCCGATTGTTGGATCCCAACGTGATCGGCCAGGACCATTACGACACGGCGCGCTCGGTGCAGGCCGTTCTGCAACGATACAAAGAACTTCAAGACATCATCGCGATCTTAGGCATGGACGAGCTGTCCGAGGACGACAAGCTGATCGTCCAGCGAGCGCGGAAGATCCAACGCTTCCTGTCGCAGCCGTTCGCAGTTGCCGAGACCTTTACCGGCACGCCCGGTAAATATGTGCCGCTGAAGGAGACCATCAAGGGCTTCAGGGCCATCGTCGACGGCGAATACGACCACCTTCCGGAGCAGGCTTTCTATATGGTCGGCTCGATCGAGGAAGCCGAGGAGCAGGGTAAGCGCCTGCAGTAGGCGCCGGAGTTACGAATCGTGGCCACCATCCATGTAGATATCGTCAGCGCTGAAGGAGAGATCTTCAAGGGTGAGGCCGCGATGGTGTTCGCCCCGGCGAAAATGGGCGAGATCGGCATCGCGCCGAGGCACGCGCCGCTGTTGACGGATCTCAAGCCCGGCGAAGTGCGAGTCCAGACCAGCGACGGCGAGGAAAAGACCTTCTATGTCACCGGCGGCGTCATCGAAGTACAGCCTCACCTCGTCACGGTGCTCGCCGACAGCGCGCTGCACGCGGATCAGCTCGATGAGGATGCGGCCCTGGCCGCTCGCGAGCGCGCCAGGGAAGCCCTCGAGGGCCGGCACGGAGAGATCGATCTCGAACAGGCGCAGGCCGAGATGGTTGAGGCGGAGGCCCGCTATCGTGCGGCACAGAAGCTCAAAGGCAAGCGCCGCTGAGCCATATGCTACCTGAGGTTGCCGCGCCGGCGACGGAACGGCGACGCGGCCGGCACGTCATTTCGGCGCTACCGCGCTATCATCGGCCCTTATCAGCCAGTCGACCTGGGGTGAATTGTGGCTCTGACTGTCGTGATCCTGGCCGCGGGCCAGGGCAAACGCATGAACTCCGACCGGCCGAAGGTACTGCAGCCATTGGCCGGCCGTGCGCTGTTGGCGCATGTTCTGGATACCGCCAGACAGCTCGGGCCAGATGCGATTAACGTCGTCTATGGGCACGGTGGAGACGCCGTTCGGGACGCTTTCGCAGACGATGACCTGACCTGGAGCGAGCAGCCCGAGCAACTCGGTACCGGTCACGCGCTCGGCCAGGCGCTCCCGTCTATCCCCGACGAGCATCGGCTTCTGGTCCTCTACGGCGATGTGCCGCTGGTAACGGCGGATAGCCTGAGGCCGCTGCTGAATCACGGCAGGGGCGACGAGGTCGTTCTCCTGACCGCATTTCCTGACGACCCACAAGGCTATGGCCGCGTTCTGCGGACTGACGACGGTGCGGTCAGCGGTATCGTCGAAGAGAAGGACGCGTCGGCCGAGGAGCTTGCCGTCAAAGAGATCAACACCGGCCTGATGCAACTGCCCGTAGGACGGCTGCGGAAGTGGCTCGCTGACCTGGGCGATGACAACGCTTCGCGAGAGTTCTACCTCACGGATGTCGTCGCGATGGCGGTACGCGACGGCGTTGACGTGGCGGGACTACCTGCTGGCGATCCGGCCGAGGTGCTGGGTATCAACAGTCGCGCAGAGCTCGCGGCTGCGGAGCGCGTCATACAGCGGCGCAACGCCAACGGCGTGATGGAGTGCGGCGCGACGCTCGCGGATCCAGCGCGTTTCGACGTGCGCGGTACGCTTAAGGTCGGACGCGACGTCTTCATCGATGCGGGCGTGCTGTTCGAAGGCGAGGTCGAGCTCGGCGACCGGGTCCGTATCGGGCCGAATACCGTGATCTCCAACTCAAAGCTAGGCGATGGTTGTCTGGTCTACGCGAACTCCGTGCTGGACGGTGTCGTGGCGGGACCGGACTGCGAGATCGGACCTTTCGCGCGCCTGCGTCCAGGAACCGAATTTGCGGAGCGCGTGAAGGTCGGTAATTTTGTCGAAGTGAAAGCCAGCGATGTCGCCGCAGGTAGCAAGATGAACCATCTGAGTTATGTGGGCGACTCGAGTGTGGGTGGCGGCGTCAATGTTGGCGCCGGGACCATAGTCTGCAACTACGACGGCGCCGTAAAGAATCGCACCGTTATAGGCGACCGGGCCTTTATCGGGTCGGGCGTCATGCTCGTGGCGCCGCTTGTGGTCGGCGAAGGGGCGACCGTGGGGGCGGGATCGACGGTGACGGGGGATGTGCCTGCTGAAGAACTGACGCTCGCCCGTGCCAGGCAGACGGTCGTGAAAGGCTGGAAGCGCCCGGAAAAGCCCGCGAAATGAGCACCGGACACGTGTCAAGCTGAACCGATCTCACTCATAATCGCGATCTGAACGAGATAAAGGGACCCCTGGGGAATGTGTGGAATTGTCGGCGCAGTGGCCGAGCGCAATGTAACGCCGATTCTCATGGAAGGCCTCAAGCGCCTTGAGTATCGCGGTTATGATTCGGCTGGCATCGCCCTGGGAGATGGCGGCACGCTCAAGCGCGTCCGGCGCGAAGGTAAACTCCACCACCTCGAAGAAGCATTAGAACAAGCGCCGATTAAAGGGTTCTTAGGAATGGCGCACACGCGCTGGGCGACTCACGGCGCGCCGAGTGAGATCAATGCGCACCCGCACACGTCCGGCACCAATGTCGCGGTCGTCCACAACGGGATCATCGAGAATCACGACGTGCTCCGGGCTGAGCTTGCGGCGGAAGGTTACGAGTTCACTTCGGAGACGGATTCCGAGGTCGTCGCGCACCGCGTCCGATTCCATCTCACCAAGCTCGGCAATCTGCTCGACGCAGTACAGGCGACTGTCGCCGAGTTGAAAGGCGCCTACGCCCTCGTCGTCATGGACGTGGAGGAACCGGACGCGTTGGTGCTGGCCCGGTCCGGCGGTCCGGTCGTGATCGGCCTCGGGATCGAAGAGAATTTCGTGGCCTCCGATATCGCGGCACTCCTGCCGGTCACACGGCGCTTCCAGTTTTTGGAAGACGGCGATGTCGCGCTGGTGCGACGCCGCAGTGTCGAGATTTTCGACGCGAGCGGGAAGGCGGTAGAGCGCCGGATAGTCGAGAGCGAGCTCACGGCGGATGTCGTGGAGCGGGGGCGCTTTCGGCACTACATGGCAAAGGAGATTCACGAGCAGGCCATGGCGGTCGCAGACACGCTCGAGGGCCGTATCGGAGACGGGCACGTGCTGGAAGACGTCTTCGGGCCCGACGCGGACGAGATCCTGGCGGCGGTCGAAGGCGTCCACATCGTGGCCTGTGGTACGAGTTATCACGCGGGACTCGTCGCGCGTTATCAAGTGGAGGAGTTCGCCGGCCTGCCGTGCATGGTCGATATTGCCAGCGAGTATCGGTATCGCCGCCCGGTCGTCCCAAATAACACGTTGTTCGTCGCCATCTCTCAGTCGGGAGAGACGGCAGACACACTGGCTGCGCTCAGAGCAGCGCGAGAGTCAGGCTATTTAGGGTCCTTGGCGATCTGCAATGTTGCCGAGAGTTCACTCGTACGCGAAACGGATCTCGTCATGATGACGCGCGCCGGCCCCGAGATCGGTGTCGCGTCGACGAAGGCGTTCACGACCCAGCTAGCGGCGCTCGGGCTTCTCACGATCGTGTTGGCGAAACACCGCGGCCTCGCGGTCGAGGCGGAGCAGGATCTCGTCAGGCAGCTCGCGGAACTACCGGCTCTGATCGAGCGGACGCTGGAACTCGATGAAGCGATCTCTAATCTGGCCGAGGAATTTGCGGACAAGCACCACGCCTTATTTCTGGGCCGTGGCGTGTTGAACGCGGTCGCTATGGAAGGGGCCCTTAAGCTTAAGGAGATCTCCTATATCCACGCCGAGGCCTATCCGGCAGGCGAGCTCAAGCACGGCCCACTCGCGCTCGTCGATGACGACATGCCCGTGGTTACCGTCGCGCCGAACAACGAGTTACTCGAGAAGCTCAAGTCGAATCTCCAGGAGGTTCGAGCGCGCGGCGGCCAGCTGTACGTCTTCGCCGACGCCGACGCCGAGCTCGACGAAGGCGACGGCGTGCGCATTGTCCGCATGCCCGCTCACGCCGAAGCATTCCAGGCGCCCGTGGTCTATACCGTGCCGCTCCAGCTGCTGGCCTATTACGTTGCGGTGCTGAAGGGGACGGATGTAGATCAGCCCCGCAACCTGGCGAAGTCGGTCACCGTGGAATAGTCACGGTCGCTGCGCTCAGTGTAGGAGCGACAGCCTCGTCGCGATCTTTGGCCGCGTTGAGTTGCGGCCAGACGGCCGCTCCTACATCAAGGCGGGTCCGGATGGAATTCTGCGAACACCGGGGCGTGATCGGAAGGCCGCTCCAACCGCCGCGGGGCCGTGTCGATCGCGCAGGCCGTGCAACCCCCGCTCAGCGCAGTAGAGGCAAGGATCAGATCGATTCTCAAGCCCAGATTACGGCGGAATGCCGCCGCCCGGTAATCCCACCAGCTGTAGCTTTTTTCGGGTTGCTCGAAGAGCCGGAACGCATCGGTGAGGCCAATATCCACGATGCGTTGTAGCGCGGCACGTTCCCTGGGGCTGCACAGGATCTTCCCCTCCCAGGCTGCCGGATCATGCACGTCCCGATCCTCGGGGGCGATATTGAAGTCACCCATCACCACGACATGCTCGTAGCGCTCGAGGTCGCCGCGTAGCTGCGCCTCGAGCGCCTCCAACCACTCGAGCTTGTATGCGTATTTCTCAGTGCCCACGCTCTGTCCATTGGGCACGTAAAGATTCAGCACTCTGACACTCCCGACGGTAGCGCTTAAGACCCGCCGCTGGGGGTCCGAGTAGCCGTCCAGATCCATGACGACGTCCGCCGCCGGTTCCCGGCTGACCAGGGCGACGCCGTTATAGGTCGGCTGCCCGCTGAAGGCACAGTGATAGCCGAGGTCCTCGAATTCGCCGACGGGGAACTTGTCATCGGTCAACTTGGTCTCCTGCAGCCCGAGCACGTCGGGCGCGGCGCTCGTGAGCCAGTCCGTGACATGTTCCAGGCGGACGCGCAGGCTGTTCACATTCCAGGTCGCGACTTTCACAGGACGTCCGTCCCTTCCGACTGTATGCCGGCCTGGCGCAACAGCGGCGCAAGGCTCGGCGCGCGCCCTCGAAATTCCGTGAAGGCGTCCATCGTGTCGCGGCTGCCGCCGCTAGCGAGAATGGACCGGCGAAATTCTTCCGCCGTGTCGGTGTCGAAACTGCCGCGTTCCTCGAATGCGGAGAATGCATCGGCCGCCAGTACCTCCGCCCACTTATAGCTGTAATAGCCGGCGGCATAGCCTCCGCCGAACACGTGAGAAAATGTGCAAGCGAAGCGATTGAAGGCTGGCGGTTCGATGACAGCGACTTCACTGCGTACCTGTTCGAGCGTCTCTGCGACGCGGGCTCCGGCGGCCTGGTTGTACTCGACGTGCAGCCGAAAATCGAATAGGGCCAGTTCGAGCTGCCGGACCATGCTCAGGCCGGCATGAAACGTGCGTGACGCATTCAGGGTCGCCAATTTATCCGCGGGCAACGTCTCGCCGGTGCGGTAATGACCCGATACCCAGGGCAGGACTTCCGGTAGCCAGGCATAGTTCTCGAAGAACTGACTCGGCAGCTCAACCGCATCCCACGGCACGCCGTTGATGCCGGCCAACGACGGGAAATCGACTTCGGTGAGCAGGTGGTGGAGCGTATGACCGAACTCATGAAACAGCGTCACGACATCGTTGTGGGTGAGTAATGACGGTTGCCCCTCGCCCGGCGGGTTGAAGTTGCATACGAGATAGGCCACGGGCTGCTGGTTGAGCCCGGTCAGTCTCGCACGGACGAGGCACTCATCCATCCAGGCGCCGCCACGCTTGTTCGGGCGCGTGAATGGGTCCACGAAGAATCCGCCCAGAACTTCGCCCCGCGCGGAGCTGATATCGAAGTAACGAACGTCGGAGTGCCACGCGTCTACGCCGTCCCGGGCAGAGATCCGGATCCCGAAAAGCGTCTCCACCACGCGAAACATGCCCTCAAGGACCCGGGGCAGTGGAAAGTAGGGGCGCAGCTCATCCTCCGCGAGCTGGAAGCGATCCTGTTTCAGTCGCTCCGCGTAAAAATCGATGTCCCACGCGTTCAGTGATCGGCCCGCGAACTCTGTCAGCTCACGCAATTCCTTTATCGCGACCGGCCGACTCCTAGCGGCCAGATCACGGAGAAAGTCGAGTACCTCCTCGGGCGAGCCGGCCATCTTCGTCGCTAACGACAGTTCCGCGTAGTTTTCGAATCCCAGCAACTCCGCTGCCTCATGACGAAGCCTGAGTATGTCCTCGATGAGCGCGCCGTTGTCCCAGCGTCCTGCATGGGGGCCCTGGTCGGAAGCACGCGTCACCCAGGCCTCGTAGTAGCGCTTGCGCAGCGGCTCGGACTCTGCGTGCGTCATGACGGCGACGTAGGTAGGTGGATCCAGCGACAACAGCCAACCGGGAAGATCTTTAGACTCGGCGGCTCGACGGGCCCGGTCGAGTACGACCTCTGGCAACCCGGCCACGGCCTCCTCTGTGGTCTCGTGATGCTGGAAGGCATCGGTTGCGTCCATGAGGTTCTGCTCGAACGTCGCCTGCAGCTTGGCGAGATCCTGCGCTACTTCGGCGAATCGGCCCCGGGCCTGATCCTCTAGCGCAACGCCAGCGAGCCGAAAATCTCTCAAAGCATGCGAGATGAGCTGGACCTTCGTTCGGTCGCTGCGATCGACGAGCCTCTCAAGTTGTGAGAAACCCAGGTGGAGTTTCCGGTTCTGTCCGAGGGCGATGCCGAACTCCGTGACGAGCGGCAGGCAGTTGTTGTAGGCCTCTCTGAGTTCGGGGCTCGAGACAACGGCGTTTAGATGGGCAACTGGACCCCAGACCCGGTGGACCGCGTCGTTGACTCGCTCGAGCTTGAGCGCCCAGTCGAACGATGGCGTATCCTGCCGCTCCAGCACCTTGAGCTGCTGCCGCTGTTGCTCCAGTACCTGAGTCACCGCAGGTTGAATGTGTTCTGAGCGGATGGCGGAGAACGCGGGCAAGCCCTCGGTGTCTGTCAGAGGATTGTTCAAGATCGCGCCAGTTGGGGAAAAGCGAAATCTACCATACAGAGGCTCCAACACTCCGTTTCCGCCTGGCAGGCTCGGCAGTCAAAGCCTGGTTTCTAAGGTAAGCTTCCGGCTCCCTGATTTTGCCGAGCGGCGTGCGCGTGCGTAACTATGATCTCATCGTCCTAGGAGGAGGCAGCGGTGGATTGGCCGCCGCCCAGCGCGCGGCCGACTACGGTGCGCGCGTGGCCGTCTTCGAGCACTCCCGTCTGGGCGGTACCTGCGTCAACGTCGGTTGTGTCCCTAAGAAAATCATGTGGAACGCGGCTCATCTTGCGCATACGTTGGACGAGGCTGCCGCCTATGGCTTTCAGATCGACGGCCACAGTCATGATTGGTCGGCCCTGAAACGCGGCAGGGACACCTATGTCGCCAGGCTGAACGATATCTACCGGGGGAATCTCGAACGGAAATCGATAGACTGGATTCGCAGCTCGGGGAGTTTCCGGGCGCCGCACGAGATCCAGGACCAAGCCGGCGAGACTTATCACAGCGAGCACGTCTTGATAGCCACGGGCGGCTACCCGACGATTCCGGACCTTCCCGGAGCCGACCTGGGCATGACCTCCGACGGATTTTTCGACCTGGAGGGCATACCCCAGCGCGCAGCCGTCATTGGGAGCGGCTACGTTGCCCTCGAGCTCGGCGGGGTTCTACAGGCGTTGGGTTGTGCGGTCACTCTGTTCATTCGCTATGAGACGATACTGCGGGGGTTAGACGAGATGCTGGGCCGGGTTCTCCTCGAGCAGATGCGCGCGCACGATATCGACGTCGTGACGGGTGCCGTACCCGCTCAGCTGGAAGCGGCCGAAACGCTGAGTCTGACGACCAGGGACGGCCGGTGTTTTGAAGGCTTTGACTGTGTGCTCTGGGCCATCGGCCGAACACCGAACACGGCTTCCATCGGACTCAGCGACGCCGGAGTCGAGACGGATGATGGCGGCTACGTTGCGGTCGATCGGTTCCAGAACTCAAGCACGGCGGGAATCTATGCCATCGGTGACGTAACCGGGCAGGCCCAGTTGACGCCGGTGGCCATCGCCGCCGGCAGGCGCCTCGCCGACCGGGTCTTCGACAGACAGAGCGATCGGCACCTGAGCTACGAGAACATTCCCACCGTGGTCTTCTCCCATCCGCCCATCGGCAGCGTCGGCCTGACCGAACTCGAGGCGAGGGAGCAATACGCCGAGCACGAGTTAAACGTCCATACCTCGGAATTCGTCCCGCTGTATTACGCGCTCACGACGGCGAAGCCGAAGACGGCCGTGAAGCTGATCACGGTAGGTACGGACGAGCGCGTCGTCGGCTGCCACGTCGTCGGGCCCGGCGCCGATGAAATGCTGCAGGGCTTTGCAGTCGCGGTAGCGATGGGTGCTCGCAAAAGGGATCTCGACGACACGGTCGCCATCCACCCTACCAGCGCCGAGGAATTGGTGCTGATGCGCTAATGACGCGTCGCGTCTAAATCTTCAATTTTTCGAGAATTTCCGCAGTATCCGGTCGCATCCCGCGCCAGATCTGGTAGGACTCTGCCGCCTGTTCGACGAGCATACCCCAGCCCTGCACGGCTTCCCGGGCACCGTGTTTGCGGGCCCAGGCGACGAAGGGCGTGCCCTTGAGGCCGTAGGCCAGGTCGTAACAGAAACTGACCGACCCAACGCAACTGGTCGGAAACGGCGGACTCTCGCCGCTCGTCCCCGCGGAGGTCGCGTTGATGACGAGGTCGAAAGGATCCTGGCCCTCGAGGTCATCGAACTCGCAGGCCCTGAACTCGCCCGACTCCTTGAACTGCTCGACCAGGGCGTTGGCGCGCGCGAGCGTTCGATTGGCCAGCACGACCTCGGCCGGCTTCGCGTCGAGCAGAGGCGCCAGGATTCCGCGGGTCGCGCCGCCTGCACCAAGAATCAGCACCCGCTTGGCGGCGATTTCCTGCTCGTGATTGACCGTGAGGTCCTGCATAAAGCCGACACCGTCGGTGTTGTCGCCGCGCATCCCGCCGCCGGGCAGGAAGGTCAGGGTATTTACGGCGCCCGCACGGTTTGCCGCTTCCGCGCGCTCGGTCGTAAGCTCGAACACGGCCTGTTTATGGGGGGCCGTCACGTTGAGGCCCTTGCCGCCCGCCGCGCCAAAGCCCCGCACGGTAACCTCAAGGTCCTCGGGGGAGACGTCAATCCGCTCGTAGACGAGGTCCTCACCGGTCTGGCGAGCGAATAGCTGGTGAATCATCGGGGATCGGCTGTGCTGGACGGGATGTCCAACCACCGCGTATCGATCGCCTGTGGGTCCGTTAGCTGTCATGAAGTCACCGCTGTGCGTGCCAGGACTTGGATTTCCCCTTTTTTACTGTACCTTTCCAAGCTAAGCAAGCGAGTAATAAAATCCCCGCGACTCCGGTCACCTTATATGCCCGACTCAGGCGTAAGCGCAGCACGCAGACTCAGATTTGAGCGTCTGGTAGCTCCATGGCGGGACGACCTGTACCGGTATGCCTTCTGGCTAAGCAGGGATCCCGACCTGGCGGAGGATGTCGTCCAGGAGGCCATGCTCAGAGCCTTCCGCTCGCTGGAGAGCCTGCAGGACGAAGGGTCGGTCAAGGCGTGGCTGCTGACGATCACTCGGCGGGAGCACGCGCGCGTTTACGAACGCAAACGCCTGGAGACCCAGGACATCGATGAGCTCAATGCCGCCGAGGAAGCATTGATAGCGACAGGCAACGATACGGACATAGACGATATGCGGCGGGCGATCTTCGAGCTCAAGGAGAGCTATAGAGAGCCACTGGTGCTGCAGGTCCTGTTTGGACTCAGCGCCGAGGAGATTGCGGAAGCAATGAATCTGAAACAAGGAGCGGTGCTGACACGATTGCACCGGGCACGCAGGAAGCTCATCGAGCGAGTGCGTCCGGAGCTCAGTGTCGTACCCGAAGAGTAGCTATGGATTGCAAGACAGTCAGGGAAAGAATAGAAGCGGATCCCGCGCATTTGGATCAGGCATGTGGCGAACACGCCGAGCAGTGCGCGGCGTGCACGGCTTTCGCCGAACGCGTGCGAAACGCCGAGTGGATGATCCACGAGGCGCTGCGGTTCGACGTCGCAGCCCTGAAGCGGCGCGTGGCGGGCAAGCCCGCTCGCCGCCGCGTCGTCGTCCAGCGTCGGACGATCTGGACGGGTGTCGCCATGATGTTCCTCGTGGGGGTTGCGGTCTGGCTCGGTATCGCCGTGGTCCCTGTCGCCGACAACGGTCAGTTGGTCGCGGAGGTGCTCGAGCACTGGTACGAGGAACCGCAATCCTGGGTCCAGACCGATGTCCGAATTTCTCCGGCGTCACTCGAAGAGGTTCTCAATGACCAGGCCGACGTCGACATGAGTCGTCTGGGCTTGTTGAGCTATGCGCAATCCTGTCTGGTGCGTGGTGAGTGGATCCCTCATCTCGTGGTTCAAGGTGAACGTGGGCCGATCATGCTGCTTCTGCTGCCGCACGAACGCGTGACGGAACCAGTGCCGCTGGAGCTACCCGAGGAGGGGCTCTCGGGTGTGATCGTGCCGCTGGGGGAAGGCAGCGTCGCCGTGATGGGCGAGGAGGGTGAGCCCTTGGAGCTCATACGCGAACGCCTCGCCGCCGCCGTGGAGTGGTCGATCTGAGCTATTCCTGGCTCTCTTGCGCGGAAATCGAACTCGAACGAGTGGCGATATTCACGCAGTCTCCGAGCCGTCATGACTGAGAAACGCTGTCCGTGGAGTGAGGGTGCCAATCGGGATTGCCGACACTATCACGATACCGAGTGGGGCGTGCCTGTGCACGATGACCCCACTCATTTCGAGTTCCTGGTCCTGGAGAGCGCCCAGGCGGGGTTGAGCTGGGCCATCATTCTGAAGAAACGAGAGGGTTATCGAAAAGCGTTCGCCGACTTCGATCCGCAGCGGGTGGCACGATTCAACCGGCGCTCTGTGGAACGCCTCGTGGGCGATGCCGGCATCGTCAGGAACAAGCTGAAGATCGAGTCGACTATCGGTAACGCCAGATCTTTTCTCGACATTCAAGAGGAATTCGGCAGCTTCGAGGACTATGTCTGGCGCTTCGTCGAGGGCAAACCCATCGTCAATCGCTGGCGTCGGCAAGCCCAAGTCCCGGCAACGAGTACCGAGTCCGATGCGTTAAGCAAGGATCTCAAGTCCCGGGGCTTCAAATTCGTCGGCTCCACGATCGTCTATGCACACATGCAGGCGACGGGGCTCGTGAACGATCATCTCATCGGCTGCTTCCGCTACGAAGCCTGTCAGAAGAAGCGCCGCAGGCGCGGGCTAGGGTGAGTCCATTCTCAGGATCGTGAGTCCGTAGAGCCCGGTCGGTGTGTTGTGGGAGATCGCGCCCAGATAGCGGGTGGCCGGCTCTAACGGCCCCCAGTCAAGATCCAGCTCCAGGCGCTCGCCGTCGCTGACGGCGACGGGCGACGTGACCTGAAGATTGCCCACGATATCGTCGGTACCGAAGGACCACGCGAACAGCGTGTAATGCGCGCCTGGCCCGCCGATGACTTGATCGGTTTCAAACCCATGTACGAGGGCGGCATACGCTCCAGCCGCGGGCAGCGTCAGGTTGATCTCTTCGTCCGACGTGAAGCTGCCGCTCTGTGCAATTTGCGTGCACACATTGTTGGGGCAGTAAAACAGGTAGAGGTCGAGATCGTCGGAGCCGTCGGTGAACTCGTCGAATAGAGAGAAACGGGCGTAGAGCTGGTCCGCGGGAATGTCGATCAGGTGAGCGCGGACGCCGTCATCGAACCGAAACGAGAAATCGTTCGTCGTGTCTTCCTCGACGAAACAAGGCACGGAGTCGTTGTTGCCATCGAGGCAGAAATCTGTCAGCGGCGCTCTGAGGCCATGAACATCGGCGAGGTAACCGCCGCTGTAGCCCAAGGCTACCGGAACCTTGTCCGATCCGGTTGCACCGGCGAAGCCGAGTTCTTCCGGCGCCCGCAGCGTCACCGGGCGGACTGCGATGGGGCTTGCCACGGTCCGAACGCCGTCCGTCCAGGACAGCCGGCCGAAACTCCAGGTATCGAGCGCCGCGCCCTGTCTCTGAAACGTGAGGGAGAACTCGCCTATCTCGCCGGTATTCAGGCTCAGGCTCGTCGGCGAGACGAACATATCGATCCCGAAGGGCGCGGTCACGGTCGGCGTGTAGGTACCCGGCGGCCCCACGTTCGTCACGCGCCGCGTCGTCGCGTCGCCGCTGATCAGCTCGGCAATACCTATCGACGGGATGTTGAGATCTCGCCCCTCCGAGGAGAAGCCGGCGAGGGCCAGGATTGCGCAGTCGGTCGGCGGGAAAGGCGGATCCTCGCGCCCGCACAGATAGGCCGCGTAGTCCAAGAAGTCGACGTCATACACGAGACCCGGGTCGATCGCACGATTGGGATCTATGTGTCCGGCGCCGACATCGAAAGGCTCCGCCGCGGTTGCGCCATTTTCTAATACGATGCCCTGGTACGCAGAGGTCATCAGCGCGGACTTGATCTGACTTGGGGTCCACTCCGGGTGGGCTTCCCGCAGGAGTGCCGCTACGCCTGCGGCTTCCGGGGTCGACATCGACGTGCCGCTGAGATACTGGTACTGCTCGCCCGTCAAGCCATTGGCAACGTCTGGAGTATGCCCGGCAAGGATGTGGACTCCGGGCGCCGTTACGTCGGGCTTAAGGAAGTCGAGGTCGCCAGGAGACGGCCCGCGAGAAGAAAAGTCTGCCATGACGTTGGCGGTATCGTTGCGCTTGATCAACGTACCGTTGCTCAGCTCGACGCGAACCACCGTGTCCGCGAGGAGTTCGTCTACCAGCATTTGACCGTCGGCTGTTCCGATCATGACGCCCGGTATGCCGACCGTATCCGTATCGCCGTTCATGACGATCGGGTCACCGCTGGTGTTGTACACCACCGCGCCTATTGCGCCTGCCCGCTCGACCCGGTCGAGCTTCACCTGGAACAGGCACCCGCCACGCTCTATGAGCGCGATATGTCCCTGGAGGTCCTCCGCGTTCTCCAAAGCCTCGCAGCCATCCCTCACGGAGCCCGGGCTTCCCCCACTGAGGAACGCCTGGCCGTCGTCCACGAGCCTGAGTTCTCCCTCGACTGGATCCCGATCACGCAGTCGCGGGGTAAAGCTCGCCTCCTTCATCGTCACGAGTTGCACGAGACGCTCCGGGGCTGTGACTCCTATCGCTTCTTCGAAGCGGCCTCCGGACTGCGTGGATGCCCCCACGGTCAGTACCCAGGGGGCACCACTCGGAGAGCCGATGGTGCCGGAGTTGGGGCCGTCGTTACCCGCTGCCACCGCGGTGAAGACACCGGCCTCCAGGGCATTGAGCAACGCCAGATCGTCCGGAGCGTCGAGGTCGGTCTCGAGGCTGCCGACCGAGTAGTTAATGATGTCGACGCCGTCGGCGACGGCATCGTCGATAGCTCGAGTGAGATCCGCAGTGCTACAGCTCGCGCGGGTTTCGCCCGGCTTCAGCCAGCACGCCTTGTAGACGGCAATTCGAGCCCGTGGAGCGATCCCGGCGATCTGGCCCAGCCGCGTGCCGAACAGCTGAGCCGTAACCGAGTTGCCGGCCGCGGTGCTGGCGATATGTGTGCCATGACCGTCGGCGTCCTTGGGCGAGATAAACTCACCCGGATCCAGCTCGTTACGGGCGAGAAACCCGTCCAGATAGTAGCGTGCACCGATCAGCTTGTTGTTACACGTCGATTCCGCGAAGCCTTCGCCGGACTGACAGATGCCCGTGAATCCCACGGGTGCGTCGTAACTCAAGCTAGTCGGCGGGTTCCTTTTGACCGAGCTGCACAGGAAGAGGCCCAGCCACGATGCCTCCGACCATTGCGTCGCGCAGCCACGGGGGATCTGCTTCTCCGTGTCAGCCAGGGCCGGGTGGCCCGGTGCGATGCCGCTGTCGATGACGGCGATAATGACGTCTTCTCCACGCAGCTGGAGATCGGCCCTGAGCCCCCCACTCTGATCCTCAAGACCCAGGAAAATAGCGCTGTTGTTGGTCTGAATGCGTTGCTCGGTATCGAGCCAGATACGGGCGACCTCACGGCTTCGTTCCAATCGCGAGGCCTGGTCGGACGTCAGGCGGGCAGAGAAACCGTTCAGCGCATAGCGAAAGCTATACAGCTTGGAACTGGGCGCACCGACGTCCACCAATAGCCGGTCGTGAGAGTCCTCCAGATAGGTGACGTAGCTCTCGACGGCCCCCGAACGTCTGTTCAGCCTGCGGCCGGGAACGGGTCTGGTCGCAGCGTAGCCTGCCTTCGTGCCCCGATAATTCAATGCGGCGGCTTCGTTGAGCTGGACGAGGTAAACCTGGCTCGGTCCTTTTATGGGGCGAACGGGAGCCGCGAGCGACAACGGGCCGGACGGCGTGCCATGGTTCACGGCGGAGCCGGCCATAGGCCAGGCCGCCAGCATGGCGACCAAGCCCATCAGGCCCGATCTGAGTCGTAAGTCCGCCATCATCGCCTATCAATATCTGCTTTTTATTCGGGTAGTTAGGAGTTGTTCTTGAAAACTTACCATAGCTAGCGTGCCTATTGCATCCGCGGACGGTCATCGGCAGGCTGGCACGGAAGGTCGGCTGCCGTGGCCTGTCAGCGCAGAATCTGGCCGGTCAGCCCATCCCGGACGGTTGTCGGCTGCGCCAGGGACCCGAGTGGGCCGACCAGCAGGTCATCCAGTTCGGCCCCGAGCTCCCGGCGAACCTGGAGAACACGCGTCAACGGCGGGCGCCCGGAGCGATTGGCGCTCGTGGAGATCAACGGGCTCTCCAAGCGGCTGCAGAGGCGCCGGGCGAGCGAATGTGCCGTCACGCGAACGGCCAGTGTCTCCCGTCCACCACTAAGCCATGTCGGCACGCCGCGCTGTGCCTTCAGTATCCACGTGACCGGGCCGGGCCAGCTGGCGAGGATCTCAGTCCGCAAGCCACCCGTCGGAAGAAGGATCAGCGGCTCCAGCTGCGCGATATCTGCGGCAATCAAGATCAGTCCCTTACGCCAGGACCGCCGCTTGATGCGCAGCAACCGCTCCACGGCGCGCCTCGCACCCGGCAGGCAGCCCAGGCCATAGACCCCTTCGGTGGGGTAGGCGATCAAACCGCCGTCCGCCAGAGTCCGAACTGCCCTCTCGAAGCGCGGCTGATAGGTGTAGTCGGTTATCTCAAGCATGGCGAATGCCCTGCCGCGATCTAGTGGTCCAACACGGCTATATTGATGGGCTCGGCGAGATAGCCATGTAGGACCTCTAGGGTCAGCCGTGGCTCTCGCTTGGACCGTCGTCGCCGGCCGCACTCTCGGCGGCGCTCTCGGTGGCAACAGCCGGTTCGGTTTGCGAGCCTTGCCGCTGCGCTGCCTTTTTCTTGGCGCGCTTCTTAGCGGTTTTCTTCTTCTTGTTTTTCTTCTTACTCGCGCCTTTCTTCGCCGTCTTCTTCGCTGTCTTCTTCGTAGTCTTCTTTGTGCCCTTTCGACCCCGTCGTTCCGGTGCGGCGGCAATCAGAGTCTGGCATTCCTCCAATGAGAGCCCATCGGGCTCACGCTCCTTGGGCACTCTCGCATTTTTCTTCCCATCGGTAATGTAGGGGCCGTACCGCCCATTCAGGACCTGAATCCCGGCATCGGGAAAATCCTGGATGATACGGTTGATATCGGCGATCTTCTTTTCCTCGATGAGTTCGAGCGCCCGTTCGAGGTCGATGGTGTAGGGGTCGTCACCGCGGATCGAAACATACTTCTTGCCGTATCGAACATACGGTCCAAAGCGACCGATGCTCGCCGATACCGGTTCGCCGTCGGAAGTTTCACCCAGATCTCGCGGCAGCTTGAAGAGATTCAAGCCCTCCTCCAGCGTGATGTCGTCCATCTTCTGGCCGGGCCTCAGGCCGGCGAAGAGGGGCTTTTCTTCATCATCTCTCGTGCCGATCTGAACGAAGGCACCGTATCTGCCCATGCGGACACTCATCGGTCTCCCGCTCTTCGGATCCGTGCCCAGGACGCGCGCTTGTGACGCTTGTTCACGGGTGACAGAGTTCTCGGTATGCTCGATGAGCTTTCGAAACGGCGTCCAGAACTCTCGTAACAAGGGCAGCCATTCGCTCTCGCCACGAGAGATCGCGTCCAGGGAATTTTCCAACTGTGCCGTAAACTCGAAGTCTACGTACCGGGAGAAATGTTCGGTCAGGAAGCGGTTTACGACTTTGCCGACATCCGTCGGGATAAATCGTCGATTCTCCATCTCGACGTACTCGCGGTTGCGGAGCGTCGAGATGATAGAGGCGTAAGTCGATGGCCGGCCGATACCATATTCTTCCAATGCCTTGACGAGCGTTGCTTCAGAGAATCGAGGGGGCGGCTCGGTAAAATGTTGTTCGCTTAAAATGTCTTGCAGTCTAAGCTCGTCGCCTTTCTTCAGGGGCGGCAGCAGGCGGTCTTGATCGTCTTGAGCGCTGTCGTCCTGACCTTCCTGATAGACGGTCATAAACCCCGGCTTCACGAGCACCGATCCTGTTGCCCGGAAGCGAATGTTTCCGTCAGTCGCTCTCCCTGCCGCGAGGTCGAGCGCCACCGTGTCGAAGACAGCCGGGCTCATCTGGCACGCGACCGTGCGTTTCCAGATGAGTTCATAAAGTCTGAACTGATCGTTCTCGAGGTGACGTTTGAGTTCATCCGGGGTTCGAGCGGCAGACGTAGGCCGTACTGCCTCATGAGCCTCCTGAGCGTTCTTTGCCTTGGTCGTATATCGACGTGGTTCCTCCGGAAGGTTCTCTTCACCGTAGCGATCTTTGATCAGGGTCCTGATTTCTTCCAGCGCCTCATTAGCGACTGTTACGGAGTCCGTGCGCATGTACGTAATCAGACCGACCGAGCCGTCGCCGACATCGATACCCTCGTAGAGGCGTTGCGCGACCATCATGGTTTTCTGCGCACTGAAGCCGAGTTTTCGTGATGCCTCCTGCTGAAGCGTAGACGTCGTAAACGGTGCGGCAGGGTTACGTCGGCGTTGCTTCTTCTCGACGTTGGCGACTGTGAGAACGCCATCCGCCTCAGCGTCGGCTTCGGGCCCGGTGGGGCCAGCCCGTGCCGCCTCGTCGATGGCCTTCTCCGCTGCACGCACGGTCGCCTCGTCCGTGAACGTGAATTGTTCGACCTTCCGGCCGTCGAACAACGCGAGCCGGGCGGTCAGGCCCTCCTTCTCATACTCGGCGACGGCGCCGACAGTCCAATATTCGCGGGCTTTGAACGCCGAGATCTGGTCTTCTCGTTCGGCGATTAACCGGAGAGCCGGGCTTTGCACGCGCCCGGCCGAGAGGCCGCGGCGGACCTTTTTCCACAACAAGGGCGAGAGATTGAAACCGACCAGGAAGTCGAGTGCCCGGCGCGCCTGCTGCGCGTTTATGAGGTCCTTTGAGAGTTCTCGCGGATGATCGATGGCCTCCTGAATCGCGCGCTTGGTAATCTCGTGGAACACGACCCGGCTGACTTTCTTGTCGTTTAGCAGCTCTCGTTCTTTGAGCACCTCGTAAACGTGCCAGGAGATCGCTTCGCCTTCGCGGTCGGGGTCAGTAGCGAGATAGAGAGTGGAAGCTTTTTTGACCGCCTGCGCGATTTTCTCGAGGTGTTTCTCATTCTTCTCGATAAGCTGATACGTCATCGCGAAATCGGCTTCCGGATCGACAGCGCCTTCCTTGGGCACGAGATCGCGCACGTGTCCGTACGAAGCAAGAACCTGAAAGTCCTTACCGAGATATTTTTCTATGGTTCTCGCCTTGGCGGGGGATTCGACGATGACGAGGTTTTTGCTCATAGTGACGCAGCGGCTAGAGACAGTCGCCTAAGCACGCTTGGTCCAGCAGATTGCGGCTAGTGAAGCCAGCCAGGTTCGTCGGCGAAGACCAGGTCCGCCATTCGCGCATAGGCTTGTTCCTGCCCCGGCTGGCTGAAGAGGAGCATCATGATGACCCACTTGACCTGCTCGATATCGATATCGTTGGCATCCAGTGCCAGAAGTCGATCGATCACCAATTCCCGTTGCGCGGGCGTGAGAATGCCGACCTGCTCTAGATGCAGCAGATATCCTCTGCAGGACGAATCCAGCCGTTCTTGCTCGAAGCGGTCGAAGATTCTTACAGTGGTTGAACGCGGACCGTCCGCCGTTGAATTCATTTCTGCGGAATTGAGTCCATCAAGCCAATCCAGAGCGCGATCGATCTCCCGGTCCCGGAACCCGGCATGCTCCAACTCCTCCCGGAGTTCACTTCGATCAGGCTCGGGCTCGTCTTCGCTCTCCACGAAAGATTCAAACAAATACATGAGCACGTCGAGCACGGTTTCCTTCATGCGGTCCTCTTCGGTAGACGACAATAGCGACCGCCGGGCAGGGCCTCGACAAGTCCCTCCAATTCCAGTTGCAGGAGCATGGAGGAAAGCTCCGCCGTCGTCAATCGCGTTCGCTCGCTAATCTCTCCAAGCGTACATGGGTCAAAGTCCATAGCTTGCAGCAGCTGCGGGTAACCAGGTTGTTCTGTTAAAGACTCAGAGTCGATCTCAGGTTCTACAGCCGGGGCTTCGTCTGTAATTGGAACCTGCAGTAAGGACGCAAGTTCAACGAGCACATCGTTCGCGTCTTCCACGAGCTTGGCGCCGTCCTTAATGAGCCGGTGACAGCCCCTAGCAAGAGGACTGTGAATCGAACCCGGGATGGCGAAAACTTCTCTGCCGTATTCCGCGGCGAGACGCGCTGTAATCAACGCACCGCTGCGGCGGGCAGCCTCGACGACCACGGTTCCCACACTCAGGCCGGCGATGATCCGATTGCGTTGCGGGAAGTGCAGAGATCGTGGTGGCGTTTCGGGCGGATACTCCGAGATCAGCAGACCGTTGGCGATGATGCTCCGAGCTAGCGCTTCATGAGTCGCGGGGTAGATCACGTCGAGCCCCGAGCCTAGCACCGCGACGGTTCCCGCCGCCCCGGCAAGTCCGCCACGGTGACATGCGCCATCGATCCCCGTGGCCAGGCCGCTCGTGATCGTGAGTCCGCGGTCACCCAGATAGCGCGCGAACCGTTCGGCCGTATCGCGGCCGCTACGGGTGGGATTACGACTGCCGACCATAGCGAGCTGCGGTGCCTGCAAGAGATCGGGCCGGGCACCGACGATCCATAGGGCCAATGGCGGATCAGGCAATGCCTGAAGCAACGGCGGGTAGCCGGGGCTGTCGATCGTAACGAGCGCATGATCTGGACCGTCCAGCCAGCGTCGCCAGTCTGCCAATAAGGCGGCGTCGGGAGACTTAAGGCGCGCGACGGTCTTTGCGTCCAGGCCGGCCGCAATCAGTTCGCGACGCGGAAGACTAACGACCTTTTCAGCGGTGCGCCGCGAGCGGAAAAGCTCCAGAGCGCCAGGCGTGCCCGGGTAAGTGGCTTGGAGAATCGTGAGCCATGCGTCAAGACACATGGACAACGATGCTGATTTGAGTGCTCCGGGGTTTCAACCCCGGATGGGCGCATGGGTGCTTACGGGCTGCGGACCGTATCCAGCACGCGGATCTCGCTCGTCGCCTCCATGACCAGGGCATAGCTCATGCGCTCATAGGTACGGAATACCATCATCGTGCCTGCCGGCTCGTCGGGCAAGCGCACTTTAAATGTGAATAAGGGACCTCTGACGTTGTCGTCGATCCTCTCTCCGGTCTTGTACGCTTGCAATACATGGCCGGGTTCCAGCCCGTGCTCAGCGCCTCGATTCACAACGATCACCTGATACTGGCCGATCAAAGACAAGCCGTCGATCACCGAAATAATCCTTCCTTCGACCGGGCCGCTCGGTGGCCGTGGGAAGTAGTTCGCGGGCAGGACATCGTCGACTTGCATTAGATAGTCGCCTATCCGAGTTTCGCGGGCCGAATC
>JAZFYK010000032.1:0-2818 GCA_036443505.1 Gammaproteobacteria bacterium
CACCGGATTGTCTTCGCCGATCCAGTCTTCCAGCCGATCCGGAAACAACGTGCTCTGCGTGCGCTCTACACCCTCAATGAAACGCTTCATCACCAACCCTCACCGATACCATGGTGCGATTCTATCAAACCTCACGTTTCCACACAGGCTGGGTCACGAGCGGACCTTCGGCGACACCGGCAGGAAGGTCTGCTCTTGGAGGTAAAGCAGACGAAATCGGCGTGAAAACGGACATCGACACTCGAATGTCTGTTGTTGGGGGCAGAGCGGACGTACCGGCGACGTGGCCCTGACTTCCGATTCTAGCCATAACCGGACCTACCTCAACGGCCGATGAACAAGCGCACGAAGGGCAAAATACACGACGGCACCGTTCCCGAGGTGCCACAAGAAATGCGTTCCGATCGGAATCGCGGAACACACCGCGTTGTCCATCGTGCGAAAGAGTATCGATACAGCAAGCAGCCCGGCTGCAGCTAGAAGATCGAACCGTCCGCTGGCCGCAATCCTCGCGTGGTAAAGCCCAAGCGCGAGTATGGCCAAGAACGCGGGCGCGTAGATCAGAGAGCCATTCAGGATGGCGGGGAACTGCCGGCCGAGAGCGGCAGCGGCAAGGAACCCTACCAACAACAGGCCGGAAGTGGGCCGCGTGAGCGCGATGACCTGGCGTCCATAGAGCCACAGGAATAGCAATTGAAAAATCAGGATCGGAAGGACGTCGAGCCAGCGCGCCCAACCCGTCGCAACCGTATGAAAAACGAAGCTGCCGATTCCGATCGCGACAACGGTCGCAATTAGCAGCCAGACACCGGGCGAGAGCGTTGACGATCGGCGCGACAATCGCCAAACGCCCCACGCGGCGAGTAAGAACGCAGCGTTGGTTAGGGCATTGATCGGCTCGGCCCAAAATTCAGCATCGAGCCGCTCGCAATATAAATCGACACTATCCATCGACTCGTCTCCCGCAAGTCACAGGTTCACACTGCCGGCGATACCGCTCAATGCCAAACCGCTCCTTCGGATCACGAGCAGTCCACCTCAGGTGCGGTCCCGCGTGAGGGCAGGCGTTGACGGCGACGGGCGGTGGAGCCCGAGCCTGGAAGTCGGAGCGCAACCGCCGAGGTCCGAAGACTGTCGGCGACGGTTCCGAGCGCGGCCGTCAATGTCGTCTCAACGTAAGGGAAATCCCGCTTGCAGCAGTAGTCGCGCGTTATCTCCCGAGCCCGCCGCAACCGGAAGATCGAAACCGTCGGGAACAGGTGATGCTCGACGTGGTGATTTGTGCCACCGAGTAGCAGGTTGAGGACCAGCGAGGCACCGAAATTGCGGGTGGCCAGGAGCTGCCTGGCGAAGATTGGCTGGCGGCTCTCCGGACCGAACGTCGCCATTCCGGTGTGGCTGAGCAGGAGCACGGTGCCGATATAGGGACCCGCCAGGAGTGTCACCAGCACGTAATTCAGTGCCCCTTCGGAAATGCCGATGAAAGCGCCCGGAAGACCGAGCCAGAGGACGCAGTGAAGCACCAGCGCGATCTGGTCGTTCCGCGTCGTGGCGCGATGGCGCCAGACGAACCCCAAGCTGCCAAGCTTGTAGGAAAACGTCTTCGCGCACACCAGCAGGGGTACGAGCCAGGTGCGTCCGCGCACCACCAGCCGGTTCAGCGCCGAACCCTCGTGAACGCTGAGAGACGGCGGCCGTTCGTGGCTGTGTTTCGCCGGCTCGTTGAGGTGGACGTGGTGGACCCGATGGATGTGTCGGAAATATGTGCTGCTCACGCCCGAGACGACGGTGAACAGGATCTGCTGTAAGAATTCCGCCAGGCGCCGATTTCCTGTCACCGCGCCATGGCCGACCTCATGGGCGATGAAGCCGGCCTGGACGCTGGCGAACGCCGTCAGGGCGAGCAGCGCCAGGCGGATCGCCGGATCGGGCTCGAAGAACAGCGCGACGAAGGCGGCACCGCCGATTGTCGCGATCGCGGCGATGTAGGCGGCGTGCGCCCACGGTGTCCGGTCGAAGCAACCGGCCGCCTGGAGCAGGCGGCGAAGCTCGGCATGGGGCGCGTTCGCTGGGCCATGCGCACCCGACTTCGACAAAGATCGGTCGCCGTTGTGGATCTCACCGGTGACGGGGCTCGAATGGAAACGTGACATCGCGATATCTCCTTCCTGTGACAGGATCGCCTGCCGGCGACGATATTAATCAACGTTCAATTCATATAGCTTGAAATTAACCGATGTTCAATATATTTTTTAATCGATGTTCAAAATTAGAGCGGAGGCAATAATTGGCGATGGCCAGACGATCCGACCACGGGCGTGAGGAACTGCACCGCATGGCGCTCGATGCCGCCCGTCACATAGTCGCCCGGGATGGCCTTCGCGGCCTGTCAACGCGGCGGATCGCCAAGGAGATCGGCTATACGGCGGGGACGCTCTACCAGCTCTTTGCGAATCTCGACGACCTCATCGCGCAGATGAACGCCGATACGCTCGAGGCCCTGTTAGAGGCCTGTGCGGGGGTGGATACCGAGGGCGTGCCCGAGGCCGCACTCCAGCAGCTCGCCGCTCGTTGCATCCGCTTTATCGGCGAGCGCCCCAAGCTCTGGAATGCCGTGTTTGAGCACGCTGTGCCGGATGGCAAAGCGCTCCACGAACGGCATATTGCTGCCGTGACCAGATTGCTGGGTTTGGTAGAGACGGCGCTCGCGCCTTTGTTCCCACCTAGTATGGAAAACCGCCGTCTCCACGAAGCGCGTGTCTTATGGACAAGTCTCTATGGAATCGCATCGTTGGCGATTTCAGGGAAGCTAGCGCAA
>JAZFYK010000033.1:0-13897 GCA_036443505.1 Gammaproteobacteria bacterium
GAATTTCTGGCTCGGTTGAAGCGGTTAGGCGTGGAACACGCCTTCATCACCCTGCATATAGGCGCCGGCACGTTTGCGCCCGTTCGCACGGAACGCGTGGAGGATCATCGCCTCCACGAGGAGCGAGCAGCCGTAACGAGAGAACTCTGCGAGCGCATCGAAGAGACGAGGGCGGCCGGTGGCCGAATCGTCGCGGTCGGGACGACGAGTGTTCGAGCACTCGAGAGCGCCGCTCTGAGTGGCCAGTTGGCGGCCTTCGATGCGGAGACCGACTTGTTCATCTATCCTGGTTTTCGGTTTCAGGTCGTAGATGCCATCGTGACGAACTTCCATCTACCGGAGTCATCGCTACTGATGCTGGTGGCTGCCTTCGCGGGCCGCGAGCCTGTACTGGCTGCCTACGAGCACGCTGTCACCCAGCGGTATCGCTTCTTTAGTTTCGGCGATGCGATGTTCGTGACGCGCGCCGATGAGGGTGCCCCGGCATGAAGTTCGCGCGCCTGGAGTCCGACGGGGCGGCGCGTCGCGGACGCTTAAGTTTCCGCCGCGGCGTCGTCGACACGCCGGCGTTCATGCCAGTGGGTACTCACGGTAGTGTGAAGGCGATGACACCCGAGGAGCTGCGCAATGTCGGCAGCCAGATCATCCTCGGCAATACTTTTCATCTCATGCTACGGCCCGGCGTCGACGTCATCTCGGCCCACGGCGGGCTGCACGGGTTTATGCATTGGGAAGGGCCCATACTGACCGACTCCGGCGGATTCCAGGTCTTCAGCCTCGAGTCGCTGCGCGAGATCAGCGAGGAAGGAGTGGTGTTCAGGTCGCCGGTCGATGGTGATCTCATCAAACTCACGCCCGAAAACTCGATCGAAGTACAGCACGACCTCGATGCCGATATCGTTATGGTGTTCGATGAGTGCACGCGGTATCCCGTTGATCCGGAGGCCGCGCGACGCTCCATGGAGTTGTCGCTGCGTTGGGCACAACGCAGCCGCGACACATTCAACCACGTCAAGGAACACGACGATGGCGATTCGGTGTTGTTCGGTATCGTGCAGGGCGGAATGTACCCGGAGCTGCGGCGGGAGTCTCTGCAGGGCCTGATCGAGATCGGTTTCGACGGTTATGCGGTCGGCGGCCTGGCCGTCGGCGAGCCCGAAGACGAACGCCTCAAGGTACTCGAAGACCTCGAGCCAACATTGCCCGTTGAACGGCCACGCTACCTGATGGGTGTCGGTACGCCGGACGATCTCATCAAGGCAGTCGCGCGCGGCATGGACATGTTCGACTGCGTGATGCCCACACGGCACGCTCGCAACGGCCAGCTGTTTACGAGCGCAGGCAAGATCAATCTCCGCAACAGCCGCTATCGGACGGACACGGCACCGCCTGATCCCGATTGCGCCTGCGACACCTGCCAACACTACAGCCGCGCCTACCTGAGCCATCTACACCGCTGCAACGAGATCCTCGGCGCCCGGCTGGCCACCATGCATAACCTGCATTACTACCACGCGCTGATGGCGGAGATCCGCCAGGCCATCGCGGATGCCCGGTTCCAGGACTTCATGACGGCTCGGCTTGACGCGTCCCGGCTCGCCGAGGGCGAGGGGTAGGAGCCTCGTATCCGCCCGAAGCTATGCCATAATACCCCGCTTTGCGGCGCCAACTGCTCGATCAGCGATCAATAATTATGGACTTTTTTATCGATACGGCCTGGGCCCAGGCGGGCACACAAACCTCTACGATCATGAGCTTCCTGCCCCTGATCATCATCTTCGCGCTCTTCTACTTCCTGCTGATTCGGCCCCAGAGCAAACGGCAGAAGGAACACCGCGAGATGGTGTCGGCGCTGGAGAAAGGTCAGGAAGTCGTGACCGGTGGTGGCATCTTGGGCAAGGTGACGGACGTGCGTCCGTCATGGGTCACGGTCGAAGTCGCCGAGGGTATTGAGCTCAAGATCCAGAAAAGCACGATCACTTCGCTCATGCCCAAAGACACCATCAAGAGCGCCTGAGTCGGTACCGCTCCATGAATCGCTATCCCCTCTGGAAGAATCTTCTGGTCGCTGCGGTAATTCTAGTCGGAGTACTGCTGGCAATACCCAACTTGTACGGAGATGACCCTGCGTTACAGATCACGCGGGAGGATGGTAGCCCGATGTCGGAGCTGGCCGTGTCCGCCATCCGGACGACACTCGAAGAGCAGGAGATCGAATTCCTCGAGGTGGCGCTGGAGGGCGACGCGGCGCTCGTTCGCTTCCCCGATGTTGCGCTGCAGCTACGTGCCAGCGATGCGCTCGGCGAGGTGCTGCCCCTTCACGTCGTCGCGCTGACGCTGGCGCCGAAAACACCGCCGGTGCTTCGCATGTTGGGGCTTAAACCCATGAGTCTGGGTCTCGACTTACGGGGCGGGGTGCACTTTCTCTACCAGGTCGATCTCGACTCCGCATTGCAACAGTTCCTTGCGTCTTACGAAGCGTCACTGCGCACGGACCTCAGGGAGGCGGATATTCGCAACCGGATCAACCTGGTCGGCGACGTGCTGGATATCCCGATCCTGGAGCCCGAGAAGCTGGACGCGGCGGCGGAGCTGATCCGCAGGCTGGACCCGCTACTCGACGTGACTTCCGGAGCGCTGAACGGTGAGCCCGGCTTCCGCGTCCGGCTATCCGACGTACAGATCACGGAACGCCAGAATTTCGCGATACAGCAGAACACGATCACACTGCGCAATCGCGTCAACGAGCTCGGTGTGGCCGAACCCATCGTGCAACGCCAGGGCCTCAATCGCATTGTCGTCCAACTGCCCGGTGTACAGGATCCCTCGCAGGCGGAGCGAATTCTCGGTGCGACGGCGACACTGGAGTTCCGCCTCGTGGATACCGAGAACGATGCGTACAGGGCGCGTGAGAACAACCGGCCGCCGCTGGGCTCCATCCTGCGCGAGCAGCGTGATGGGACGCCGGTGCTGCTGCGCCGCGACGTGATCGTCACCGGAGATCAGTTGACCGACGCATCGTTCCGTTATTCTCAAGGAATACCGGCCGTAGCCGTTCGCCTCAGCAGTCAGGGCGCGACCCGGATGCTCGAGACCACCCAGGCCAATCTGAACCGGCCCATGGGCATACTGTATATAGAAGAGAAGCCGGAGATCGTCGAGCGTGACGGTGAGGAGATCATCCGCACGACCCGGGTAGAGACCGTCATCAGCACGGCGATAATTCGCGGCGTGTTCTCCAGCAACTTCGAAATCACCGGCATCACACCGTTCGAGGGCCAGGATCTCGCGCTGTTGCTGCGAGCCGGCGCTTTGGCCACGCCGATCATCAAGGTAGAGGAACGCACGATCGGGCCGAGCCTCGGCCAGGACAATATTGAGAGAGGCCGTCAGGCCGTGATGATCGGTTTCGTCCTGGTCGTATTGTTCATGGCGTTGTACTACCGGGTCTTCGGTCTGGTCGCGGACGTTGCGCTATTCGCCAACCTGGTGCTGATCGTTGCGCTGCTGTCACTTCTGCAGGCCTCGCTCACATTGCCGGGAATCGCCGGTATCGTCCTGACCGTCGGCATGGCGGTCGACGCGAACGTGCTGATATTTGAGCGCATCCGTGAAGAACTCGCTAACGGAAACTCGCCGCAGGCGAGTATCCGGGCGGGTTACGAGAAAGCGTTCTCGACGATTGCCGACGCTAATATCACGACGCTGATCGCGGCGATGGTTCTATTCTCATTCGGTACCGGCCCGATCAAGGGTTTTGCGGTCACATTGGCGTTAGGCATCATGACGTCGATGTTCACGTCAATCATCGGCACCCGCGCCCTGATCAATCTAATCTACGGCTACCGCCAGGTGCCCGCACTCTCGATCGGCGGGCAGACGTAACATGGCGTTGTTTAGCCAGACGCCGAATATCAATTTCATGGGTGGCCGCCGCGTGGCGATCACTATCTCCGCCGTCATGATCCTTATCTCGTTGGGTTCTATCGGCGTTCGCGGGCTCAACCTGGGTATAGATTTTACGGGCGGACTGCTGCTGGAAGTGGGCTACGCTGGTACCGCCGACCTGGCCGAGATCCGCTCCGCGCTGGCCGAGGCAGGCTTCGCAACGCCGCTCGTGCAGAACTTCGGCACGGCCACGGATGTGTTGATCCGGCTACCGCCTCAGGAAGAACAGGACGGCGGCGTGATTCGCGACCGCGTAGTGGGCATTCTCGCCGAGCGCGATCCCTCCGTGGACGTGCGGCGTATCGAGTTCGTGGGAAGCACCGTCGGTGAGGACCTGACCAACCAGGGCGGCCTGGCGATGTTGATCGCGCTGATCCTGATCTTCATGTACGTCATGCTCCGGTTCCGCTGGAAGTTCGCGGCAGGCACGATTTCGGCGCTGGTCCATGACGTCATTATCGTGGTGGGCTTATTCTCGTTATTCGGCTTCGGCTTCGACCTGTCAGTGCTGGCGGCTGTCCTCGCCACCATCGGTTACTCGTTGAACGATACGATCGTGGTGTTCGACCGGATTCGGGAGAACTTCCGCATCATGCGGCGGGGCAGCGCCGTGGAGATCATCAATACTTCCATCAATCAGATGCTCAACCGCACGATCATCACGAGTATGACCACGCTGCTGGTGCTGACGTCTTTGTACTTCCTCGGTGGTGAAGCCGTGTCCGGGTTCGCGCTGGCGTTGATCTTCGGCGTTCTCGTGGGCACCTATTCTTCGATCTATATCGCCAGCGCATCGGCGCTCGCACTCGACGTCTCGCCGGTCGACCTGCTCCCGGTCAAGCGCGAGGAGATCGACGACCTCCCCTAGCCTCAAGTCTCGGCCGCTTCTACGGGTTTCTGTCGAGGTTGCTGATGTGGGGGGCGAGTAGCTTGGAGAGTCCCGCGTAGACCTTCGGATTGCCGGCCACGACATCGCCGCTCTGGAGGTACGCGTCGTTTCCGTGGAAGTCGCTGATGCGGCCGCCGGCCTCTTTGATCATCAGGGCGCCGGCCGCGATGTCCCAGATCTTCAGGCCGAGCTCCCAGAAGCCATCGACACGCCCCGCAGCCACGTAGCAGAGGTCCAGCGCGGCCGACCCGGGTCGCCGGATGCCGGAGGACGCTTCGATGACGGACTTGAACATCGCCAGATAGTCGTCGAGGTGTTCCTTGTTCGCACGGTAGGGGAAACCGGTCGCGATGAGCGAATGCTTCATGCTGGTGTGTCGGCTCACCCGGATCTTCCGGCCGTCGAGCTGCGCGCCCTGACCACGGCTCGCAGTGAAGATCTCCTGTCGCAACGGGTCATAGACGACGCCGTGTTCAAGCTGACCGTTATGGGTGACGGCAATCGAGACCGCGAAAACCGGAAACCCATGAATGAAGTTGGTAGTGCCGTCGAGCGGATCGATGATCCATTGGAACTCGTTGTTGCCCTGCTGTCCGCGTTCCTCGGCCAGTATCGCGTGCTCCGGATAGTGATCGTGGATTACTTCGACGATGGCGTCCTCGGCGAGGTAGTCCACCTCGGTCACGTACTCGTTGCGGTCTTTTTCTGTGATCTCGAGCGCCTCAAGGTGATTGAGCTGACGAATCATGAGCTCGCCCGCCCGCCGGGCAGCGCGCACTGCGATATTCACCATGCCGTGCATATGAATCTTCTACGAGCTATAGAGTTCTGGTTATTAGCGGGAGAGTCCGCCGCGGAAGCGTAGAATACTCCCTTATTCGGGACAAATAGTCATTACGGAATTCGTAAGTATGCCCCTACCCGTGCGCATCGTTCTCGTGGAAACCTCTCATCCTGGCAATATCGGTGCCAGCGCCAGAGCGATGAAGACGATGGGAATGGATGATCTGGTGCTGGTGGCGCCGAAGCAGTTTCCTTGCGCGGACGCGACGGCCCGCGCGTCGGGCGCCGATGATGTGCTTGCGAGGGCTCGAGTCGTGGCTTCGCTGAGTGAGGCGATCGAGGATTGCGGATTTGTCGTCGGTGCCAGCGCCCGCTTGCGCAGTCTAAGCTGGCCGACCGTCGACCCGCGCACCTGTGCGCGAACTGTTTGCGAGCAGGCGGCTGATAGCAGCGTTGCGCTCGTGCTGGGCCCCGAACACTCCGGGCTCACGAATGAAGACCTGGGTCGCTGCCACCAGCTCGTCCATATACCCGCGAATCCTGAGTATTCCTCTCTGAATCTGGCAATGGCCGTGCAAGTACTTTGCTACGAGTTGCGGATGGCCCAGGACGAAGCATCCGGCGTGGCCGATGCCGCCGAGAAGGAAGCGAGGGAGGCGCCGCTGGCTACTGCCGACGAACTTGATGGCTTCCATCGGCAGATGGAAGCCATGCTCGCCGACGTGGGGTTTCTCAAGCCAGATCACCCGAGACAGCTCAAGCTCAGGCTCAGGCGAATTTTTCACCGATCGCGCCTGGATCAGACGGAGATCAACATTCTGCGCGGGATGCTCGCGGCGCTGGACCCTCGCGCGCGGCGAGAACATGGGAAGCAGAAATGACGAAGCAAACGATCTACCTGGACTATGCGGCGACGACGCCCGTAGATCCTGCCGTCGCAGTGGCCATGAGGGAGTGTCTGGAGCCCGACGGGATATTCGCGAACCCCTCGTCTTCACATTCTGGCGGCCAGGCAGCGCGCCAACGAGTCGAAGAGGCTCGTGAACAGATCGCGGCGCGGGTCGGGGCACCGGCCGACACGATCTCGTTCACTTCCGGAGCGACCGAGTCCGACAATCTCGCCATACAGGGAGTAATGCTCGCCCACCGCGATCGGGGCCGTCACCTCATCACCTCACGGATGGAGCATAAAGCCGTGTTGGACACGGCCGCCGCGATGGAGAGACAGGGTTTCGAGGTGACCTACCTCGATAGTGACTCGGAAGGGCTCATCGCACCCGACCAGGTGGCCGAAGCGATAAAAGACGACACGACGCTCGTTTCGATCATGCATGTCAACAACGAGACGGGCGTGGTGCAGGATATCGCGGCGATCGGCGAGTGCTGTCGATCACGAGGCGTGCTCCTGCACGTCGATGCGGCCCAGAGCATCGGTAAGGTTCCCGTGTCGCTGGACCAGTGGGCGGTAGACCTCGTTGCTCTGACCGCGCACAAGACGTATGGCCCTAAAGGTATCGGTGCCTTGTATGTGCGGCCGGGCACGAAGCTCGCGCCATTGATTTACGGCGGCGATCAGGAGGGCAGTATTCGGCCGGGCACGCTCGCGACGCATCAGATCGTCGGGATGGGGCAGGCATACGAGCTTGCCGACACCGAGCGCGAAGCGCCCGCGCTTACAGTTAAGCGGGATCGACTCTGGGCGGGCCTCAGTGTGATCGAGGGCGTTCGTCTCAACGGGCACCCGACGCAGCGTTCTCCCCATGTGCTCAATGTGGTGTTTCCCGGCGTCGATGGCGAGAGTCTACGATTGGGGATTGCCGAGATCGCCGTCTCAGCCGGGGCCGCATGCAACTCCGCGGCACCGGAGGCCTCGCACGTCCTGAGTGCGCTTGGCCTCAGTGACGCGCTGGCCAGTAGTTCGCAGCGCTTCAGCGTTGGCCGGTTTACGGACGCCGCCGAGATTGACTACACGATCGAGCGGGTCACGGCCGAAGTCGCGCGCCTAAGGGAGTTGGCGGGCGGTGCACCCGCATGGTGTGCGAACTGATGCCGGACGCTGAATTGCGCTAAACTACCGCGCTCTGTATGGATTATAGCTTGGAGGTTCAGCAGCGGTTCCACTCGCCTCAGGGAGCCGGCGAGTTTGCCGAGGGGACTCCGGGACTAGTGACCGGCGAGGCCGAGGACCGGACCTTGAACGTCTGGGTTCGCGTTCAAATCCAAGTCGTCGGAACCGTTATCCGCTCCGTTCGATTTCGGGTCTTTGGCTGCCCACATATGATGGCAGCGGCCGGTTGGGTCGCGGAAGCACTTCAAGGACGCGAGAGTAATGCGTTGCGGGAACTGGATATGCACGAGATACGGAAAACACTCGATACGCCATTGGAAAAACTAGGAAAGTTGTTGGTGCTTGAGGATGCGCTGCAGGCCTGTTGGCAGGCGCACAACGTACTGGCGCAGGGACAGAAGGGAAGCTGAAGATGTCAATCTCACTTACGCTCAGTGCAGTCGAGCGCGTCAAGAGCTACCTTAAGAAACGCGGCCGTGGCGTCGGCCTGCGTGTCGGCGTGAGGAAGACAGGCTGTTCGGGCTACGCTTATCTAATCGACTATGCGGATTCCATCGGCCCGGATGACGTGGTCTTCGACGAACACGGCGTGAAGGTTGTCGTCAACAGCGAGGCCCTGGAACTTATCGATGGCACCGAAGTCGACTTCGTGAAGCAGGGTATCAATGAAGCATTCAAGTTTCGTAACCCGAATGTGAAAGGTGAGTGTGGCTGCGGCGAAAGCTTTAGCGTCTAACGCGATACCGTGGTTCAGCAGCCTGTCAACAGAAGGTGAAGAATGGCTCGAGAGCGCACTCTGTCTATCGTGAAGCCCGATGGTGTTCAGAAAAATCTGATTGGCGAGGTGACCCGCCGGTTCGAGGCGGCGGGCCTCGAAGTTGTCGCTGCGAGAATGCTGAAGCTACGGAAGGATCAGGCGGAGCAGTTTTACGACATTCACCGGGAGCGGCCGTTCTTTGCCGATCTGGTCACCTACATGACGTCAGGCCCCGTCATGGTACAGGTCCTGGAAGGGGAGGGGGCTATTGCCAGGAACCGGGAACTCATGGGCGCCACGAATCCCAGCGAGGCCGATCCCGGGACGATTCGTGCGGACTACGCTGAGTCTATCGAACAGAACATCGTTCACGGTTCCGATAGCCTGGACACAGCGGCTCAAGAAGTCGGTTTCTTTTTCAGCGGGGCGGAGATTTGTCCACGAACGCATTAACGGCCGCCAGTGAACTGCCGACCAAGCTCAATCTGATTGGGCTTGGACGGGACGCACTGACGGAGTTCTTCGACGGGCTCGGCGAGAAATCCTACCGGGCGCAACAGATCATGGGCTGGTTGTACCGGCGCGGTGTCCTGAACTTCGAGGAGATGACGGATATCAGTCTGCGCTTGCGCCGGCGACTCGAGCTTGCCGCCACGCTCACGTTGCCGGAGGTCATTCGCGTGGAGGAGTCCTCGGACGGTACCCGCAAGTGGCTCTTGGATGTCGGCGCCGGGCAGGCAGTCGAAACGGTGTTCATTCCTGAAGCGAACCGAAACACGCTCTGTATTTCCTCGCAAGCCGGGTGTGCGCTGGACTGCTCCTTCTGCGCGACCGGACGAGAGGGCTTTAATCGAAACCTGAGCGCGGCGGAGATTCTCGGCCAGGTCCTCGTCGTGAAACGCGCTATAGGGCCCGAGATCGCGCTCAGCAACATCGTGTTTATGGGCATGGGCGAGCCGTTGGCGAACTATCGCAACGTTGTTCCCGTGGCCAAGCTACTCATCGACGACTATGCCTTCGGCCTGTCCCGTCGCCGGGTCACGATCAGCACTGCAGGCCTGGTTCCGCAGCTGCATCGTCTGGCGGGGGACTGCAATGTGGCGCTCGCGGTCTCCTTGCATGCGGCTTCCGATCCATTGCGGGATGTGCTCGTGCCGATCAATCGCCGCCACCCGATCGGTGAGCTCCTCGATGCCTGTTGGCATTACGCGGCGTGTCTCGCCTCGCGTCACGTCACATTCGAGTACGTCATGCTACGCGACGTCAACGATTCGCGTCGCGACGCGCGCCGGCTGGCCGGGCTGCTCCGGAACCGGCCGGCCAAGGTTAATCTCATACCGTTCAATACCTTCCCTGGGGCGCGCTATGAGTGTTCCGCGCCGGATATCATCGAGAATTTCAGCCACGAACTGAGGTCTGTCGGAATTGTCGCTACAATACGGCGTACGCGGGGCGACGACATCGCGGCTGCCTGTGGGCAGCTGGCGGGTCAGGTAAAGGATCGCACCCGGGTAAGATTAGGAGCAAGAACGTTCAGGTCTGTTCGGCTATGAAGAAACTCGTGGGATTTGTTGTGCTCGGCCTGTTATGCCAGGGGTGCGTCACGACGACTAGCTCGACGCAGGTGCCGTCGGCTGAGGACGCCGCGATCGCAAACCTTGACTTGGGTGTCGGTTACCTCAGGCAGGGGCGTGCGGACTTGGCGGTGGACATACTCGAGCGGGCATTGAGTTACGACCCTGACCTCGCCGACGCGCACAGCATGCTCGCCGTCGCCTATGATCAAGTGGGCCGGACAGAAGACGCCGAAGAGCATTATCGAAGGGCGACACGGCTCGAGTCCAACAATCCGGACGCGGCGAACAGCTATGCGGTCTATTTGTGCCGCAACGATCGTTGGGACGATGCGGAGCGGTATTTTCGGCGCGCCGCCGAGAATCCGGCATATGCGACGCCGGCAGCTGCATTGGCGAATGCCGGCGTGTGTGCCCGGGCCGCCGGCGAGACGGACGAGGCGGAAAGCTATTTTCGGGCAGCGTTGGCCAGGGACTCCGTGTATCCCGACGCGCTATTTCACATGACCGATCTCGCATACGAAGACGAGAATTTCCTGCAAGCACGGGCGTTCATGCAACGCTACCTGGAATCTGCGACCGCCGACCCCGAGATGCTCTGGCTGTGTTTCCAGATCGAACAGGAACTCGAGAGCGTGACCCGGGCGCAAATCTGCGCGGCGCGGCTCAGGGACCAGTTCCCCGAGTCCGCACAGGCTTCACAGCTATTTCGATTCGAGCGCGATGCAACCCCATGACGGCCAGGCCGCGGCTGAGGAGAACTCCAGCGAGGAGACCTCATCCGTAGGGCAGGAGCTTAAGGCGGCGCGCGAAGCGTTGGAGCTGCCTATCAAGCAGCTTGCCGGTGACCTGCGCATCGAGCCCCACTATCTGGTCGCACTGGAGGAGAACGACTTCGACGCGTTCTCGGCACCCGTATTCGCTATGGGCTACCTGAAGCAGTACGCCATTCGCCTCGGTCTCGATGAGAAAAAACTACTCGCCGGCTATTCTAGCCAGGTCGGAACGCAGGAGCTGCCGACGCTGCGTACTCCGAGCCTCCAGTCTAGTGCCGATCAACAACAAACGCGGTGGCTCGTCTGGGCGTCCGCGATCGTGTTCGTCGTCGCGGCGATCTTGATCTGGTGGTTCAGTACGAACGAGTCTGAAGCGCCCGTTGTGCGGCAGCCGACAGCCAACATCCCGATAGATGAACCCGACGAGCCGGTGATTGAACCGGCCGGATCCGGGGATGCTTTCGTGGCACGGCCTGCGCCGGTAGAGCGCGTGGAGGTGCCCGCGGCAGCGCCCGTTGAAGTCGTCGAACCGACTTTGCAGGTGGAAATCAGATTTCATGAGGATTGTTGGACCGAGGTGATCGATGGGCGAGGTGAGCGTCTGTTTTTTGACCTCGGCAGCGTCGGTGCGCGAACACGATTTTCGGCAATACCGCCGCTGTCCTTCTTGTTTGGGAATGTCGACGGTGTCGAGTTGTTAGTCGACGAGATGCCATATTCGATTCCCGCCGGGAGCCGCCAGGGTAACCTCGCGCGATTCGTGATCCTCGAGTCCGGGGGCTGACCCACTGTGGGCAAACTCGTCCAGCCCATCCGCGGAATGAATGACATCCTGCCGGAGCAGAATCCCGGCTGGGCGGCGGTGGAATCCGCCGCGGAAGCCATCTTCGATGCCTACGGTTACCAACGAATCCGGATCCCGGTTCTCGAGAGAACCGAACTCTATCGGCGCTCTATCGGTGAGTCGACCGAGCTCGTTGAGAAGGAGATGTACTCGTTCGACGATCGTAACGGCGACAACCTGACGCTGCGCCCGGAAGCCACCGCCGGAGTTGTCAGGGCCGGACTGAGTCACGGACTGTTTCACAACCAGCGGCAGAAACTCTGGTGCAGCGGCCCGATGTTTCGCCACGAGAAGCCACAGAAAGCACGCTATCGGCAGTTTCATCAAATGAACGTGGAGGCCGTGGGCTTCGAAGGCCCGGAAGTCGATGCGGAACTCATCGTCATGTCGGCGCGCTTATGGGAGCGGCTGGGCCTTGAGAGCCAGACGCTGGAGCTGAACTCGCTTGGCACACCCGCGTCGAGAGGCCGGTATCGTGAAGCTCTGGTCGGGTACTTTGCCGGGTCCCGGGAGATCCTTGATGCGGACAGCCTGCGCCGCCTAGAGACCAATCCGCTACGAATTCTGGACAGCAAGAACCCGGAACTTCAGGAACTCATCGCGGCGGCCCCCGACTTAAGTGACTATCTGGATCCAGAGTCGCGCGACCATTTCGAGCGGGTCCGGCATCTATTGGATGATGTCGGTCTCAGTTATGTGCTCAATCCACGCCTCGTCAGGGGATTGGACTATTATTCCCGCACGGTTTTCGAGTGGGTCACTGATCGACTCGGCGCGCAGAGCGCGATCTGTTCCGGCGGGCGCTACGATGGCCTGGTCGCTCAGCTGGGCGGTCGCGACACGCCGGCCGTGGGTTGGGCCCTGGGCCTGGAACGGGTCGTGGAGCTGCTGGCAGCCGAGGGTCGGGAACCCGCCGCACGGCCGCCGGACGCTTATCTCGTCACGGCCGGCGATCAGGCGCGGCGAGAGGTCTTTGCGATCGCGGAGCGGCTCAGGACCGCCGTGCCGGGACTGCGGTTGTCCTTGGACTGCGTGGCCGGCGGCATGAAAGCGCAGCTCAAAAGAGCAGATCGTAGTGGTGCCCGGTTGGCGCTGATCCTTGGGGATGACGAACTCGCTGCCGGTCAGGTGAGCGTGAAAGCACTACGGGAGCAGACACCCCAGGAGTCCGTGGAGCTGGATGGGCTGATCGCCCGGTTGCTCCGCGACAGCAAGCATTGAGCGTAAAATAAAGCGTATCGCTTAGAGCCGGGAGGCTTGTGTGGACGAAAATCTCTCAGAGAAAGAGCAACTGGAGCAGATCCGCGAATGGTGGCGGGAGTACGGCTGGTTTCTCATCGGCGGCGTCGTGCTGGGCGCCGCGATCCTGTACGGCAAGAACCAGTATGACGCTTATCAGCAAAGCCAGTCCGAGGCGGCGGCTATGCTTTATCAGGAACTGACGCTGGCGATAGAGGATGACGCCGATAGCGACGCGCTGCGTCTGCTGGAGCAACTTCGCAACGAGTTCCCGTCCAGCCCCTACACGGATCAAGCCGGACTGGTGATTGTGATTATGCATCTCAGCAACCAGAGCACGCGCGGCGCCATGGATGCGCTGCGCTACACGCTCGACAACACGGCAGATGAGCCCCTGGCGTTGATCGCGCGGCTACGGCTCGCGCGCTTGTTGGCTTCCAGTGGCCGTCATGACGAAGCGCTCGCGCTTGTTGACGGCGTTGATCCAGGCAGTTTCAGTGCCCGCTTCAGCGAGATCCGTGGCGACATCTACTACGCGCAAGGCGACTCGGAAGGCGCCCGGGCGGCCTACAGCCAAGCACTAAACGGCGAACAGTCGACAATACTGGATCGCGGCCTGATCCAGATGAAGCTCGACGACCTGCCGGCAGCCGGCGTGCCTGTTGTCCAGCAGGAGGTCCTCACGGAGGACGATGGCGGATGAGGGTCTGGCTCGTCACGGGCAGCTTGCTCCTGGGACTCGGCAGCGGCGGCTGCGGGATTTTTGGCGGTGGCGACGACGATCCGATCGAGCCGCCGGCCGAGCTCGTGCCGTTCGAATCGACGCTGGAGGTGCGGACGATCTGGAGTGCCCGCGTTGGCGGTGATTCGGAACGGTTGAGGTTGGGGCTCTCGCCGGCGAGCGACGGCACGCGGATTTATGCTGGCAGCTACGATGGCCGAGCCGCGGCCTATGACGCCCGCGAAGGCGATCGAATATGGCTCACAGAGACCGACCTGCCGTTAGCGGCGGGTCCGGG
>JAZFYK010000034.1:0-2260 GCA_036443505.1 Gammaproteobacteria bacterium
ATCTCCTCCCCGCAAGTGAGGCACTCGCCATAGCTATCCTGTTTCATCTGCTCGAGAGCTTGTGCGATCTTGCTGAGTTCCAGTCGCGCTTCGTTGCCCAACGCGTCCACAACCTCGACGTTCTCCAACTCCTGGGCCTGTTCCTGAGAATCCGCGCTACGCCCCGATGTCAGGTTTTCCTTCAGGCGTGCCAATCGAGTCGTCAGCTCCTCTCGCTTGGCGAGCAATAGTGTGCGGAGTTCTGCGTAGTCCTGTTTCATACTCGATCTGGTTCGCTTGCGACGACGAGGGTCCGTCTGGATGCATCATCGGTATTTTTCCCAAAGCATAGCGCTTATTTCTTGTCTGCCCAAGCTCTCGCCGTGAGTTAGGCGTGGCGTCCGCGTGCCGACGCACGCCGATTCGAGAACCTGGGACACCTTTTCTCTGTAACTGTCGGAATTTCCTACTGGCCGTGGCGGTTATAGGGGTCGCCGCCGCTGCCGAACGAGGCGAAATCCAAATCGCCGGCGATTTCGACGGTCGTAAATTCGAGTCGGTCATCGCCGCGACTGCCGGTTTCGGGCTCGCCGTCCGGGTCCGTCTGGCCGATGGTCACGATGCTGAACACGCCGGTGTCCGCAAAACCCTGCAGCCGCCGCTCGCCCCAGATACTCACGATCCGAAGCTCTTCGGTCTGTCCCGCAGGTAGTGGCAATTTAATCGCTTCCATGGCCGAACCTTATACTCGCTCATTCACGTGTAACAACGCGTTCGTTGGGGAGGGCGTTGACGATGACGCCCGGGCGCAGCGACAAAACGTGAGCTAAGTCCGCAGATAAAAGACCCTCAGGCGAGTGCAAGACAAGGCAGGAATCGGCGAGAAAGCGCAGTGTACACGCCAGTACATGAGCATTTTGAGCCGATTCTTAACGCAGTATTGTGCCGTCTGAGGGTTTTTCTGGCAGCTAGCTAGTCGTCTTGCTCGGTCTGGAGTAACGCCCTGCAGCGCGAAAAATGGTGTAGCGCGGCCTGTTGGTCACCCTGGTGCTCGTAGAGACGCGCGATGTTGTAGTGCACGTCCGGGATCGTGGGGTCGACGGCCAGCGCATGCTGATAAGTCTCCAGGGCCTCCTGAATGGCGCCCTGATCCTCCAGCACGACGCCGAGATTAAACGCGGCGATGGGGTTTGCGGGATCGATGCGCAGCGTTTCTCGATAGAGTTCCTCGGCCTGCCGGTAGGCTCTATCGTTGTGCAACAGGCGCCCGAGGTTGATTCTTGCGTTGACATGGTCGGGATCCAGGCTCAGCGCTTCGCGGTAAGCCGCACAGGCGTCTTCGCGCGCGCCGACCTGATCGAACTCCAGCCCGAGATCGAACCAGTCATCACCGGTACTGGCCTGGGCCTTGGCCTGTGGGGCAGAGGCATAGACCAGCGGCGCGACTTTCTCCGCGAGCTCGGTCACGGCGAAATCCAATATCGTCTGTCCGGACTCGGGTTCCCAGGCGGTGTTCTTCTCCCGAATCAGGACGCGATCGCCTTCGATGAGTACGCGTACCGAACTCAGGGGCCGGTCGGAAGGGAGTTGCACGCGGAGTGCCCGTAGTGCTCGCCATATGCGCCGACGATCCAGGCCGGCGTCGGCCAGTCCCTTCGCGGTGCGCAACAGCACGAGGTCCTGGAACGAAAATCGATAGTGGCCGCCGGGGGTCTTCAGCGGCGAAACGAACCCCGCGCGCGCGAAGGACCGCACGCGTGCCGGGGACTCCCCCAGCAAGTCCGCAACTTCTCGCGTGGAATAGGTTCGCATGGAGCGTAATTATTTAGCAGCCGGCCGAAGAGGTCTAGCCCGCCTCTTGCAATGGGCGGGCAAGTGCATTATTCAATTAAGTCCTGGGGCCAGCAACTCCGAAATCCACGGCCAGTTACCTGCCAGCGAGATAGTCATACTCGCTGCGACGAGATTCTCCAGGCGATTGAATGACCACTGTCTCGACCGACATAGACGACCGCCGCGCGAAACGCAACGTCGTCGTGCTGTTCTTCGCCCAGGCTATCCTAGGCTCACAGATGCAGGTCAATATCATTCTGGGCGGATTGGCGGGATTTGCGCTCGCCGAGAACAAGGCCCTGGCCACCTTACCCATCTCGCTGCTGCTACTCGTATCCATGTTGACGGCTCTGCCGGCGTCGCTCTTCATGGGGCGCTTCGGGCGGCGGCTCGGCTTTCTAGCCGGGACGCTCGCCGGTGCGTTCGGTGGTGCGCTTAGCTGCCTGGC
>JAZFYK010000035.1:0-3344 GCA_036443505.1 Gammaproteobacteria bacterium
ACCGAGCTATCGTCCTGCTTGATGCGGCCAACCAGTTCCTCGTACAAGGCCGCTTCGAATTCCTCGAGCGGCGCCATGACGGCGTCGGCATAGGCGTTCTCAGCCGCGAGGTAGGCCAACATGTCGCGATCGCTGCGCTGATCGTCGCGCAGCCAATAGTACTCGTCCTGCCGCGTCGCTCCATGCGGCGCCACGACGTCGTAGGGACGCTGCTCGGCTGCCGGCGCCAGCACGCCGTCCGCAGTTAACGGCGGAGTGACGCTAGTAGGTTGATCCGTGGCGTCCATAGGTGCATTCCTCTGACCGCAAGCGGCGATCATAACGAGGGGCAAGGCTAGCGCAATGAGCGCGGAAATCCCGTTACATTTCTGCATCATGGTTCTCCCCCAAGAACAATTGTTACTGTGGCTCCAACGTTACTCGTCACTCGTCTCTTAGAGGCAGCCATCGAGATGTTGGACGTCCAACATTAAAGTCACTCTGTCGGGGCGACGCACTGAAAGCTCTCGGCATCGTTCGAGTCCAGGCCCGGCTCCTTCAGCCTTGCTACTTGCGGATAGGGGCACCAGGGACGGGACAAGTTCCGCGCTTCGTGGGTCACTACGATCGCATCCGGTGCTCTATCTTCGGTCACCCACGTGTCGAGTGCCTGGAGTACCGACCGGCTGTAGTTATTTGGCCCGTCGCCGCGCCCACAATGCAACATCCCCGGCGCCATGAATAACCGTACGTGGTCGCGAAAATCTCGGGCGCCGCGTTTACGCGAGACGGTATCTTCCATCGCCTCGTACAACTCAACCGTGGGAATCGGCGTGACGTTCGTGTCGTTCCAGCCGTGATAGAGGATCGCCTTGCCGCCGCTTTGAACAAACGGCGTCACGTCCGGATTGTCGGCGCGCATGACACCCGAGTAGTAGGCGGAATCAACGGCCGCGACGTCATCACTATCGTCAATGCTAAAGTCGTGTAACAGGTTCTCTCCGGAGCCCTGATACCAGGCGCGGCTGAAGTAGTCGCACCGACCCGTGCCGTCCGTATTCGAGCAGGCGGGCCGAAGGAAGCCCTGCCAGCCGCCCGGACCGGCCCCTTCACCGCCGGGAAGGCGTCCCGGGTAGATCCGCTCGCCCGCCTCTGTGACCGGTCCCTGGTAGATCGCGCTGACGAACTGAACCTGGCTGTCGGTAATACACTGGGGTGGTGACTCGGATGCACCGCATTGAAGCACCGCGGGATCGAATTCACATTGCCGGGGGTCATCGATGATTCGATCTGTGAGCCCGTCAAGCGCATCGCACGTACCGACCGTCGCTTCCTTCAGCAGATCCAGTTGCGGGCCCGACAGAGGCTCGCTCTCGGCTTCCAGCTTGGCAACCTGCTGAGCGGTCCAGAGCTGAGAGATATTTAAGCGAGGCAGGGAGAAGACCGGGGCGCCGGCGACCACGCCGTCGAAGTCGTTGGGATAGCGTTGCATCGCCTTCAGTCCCTGGCGTCCGCCCGTGGAGCAACCGAAATAGTACGAGTACTCCGGCTCTTGCGCATAGAACGCGTCGACGAATTGCTTACCGACTACGGTAATCAAATGAATTGATCGGTGCGCGAAGTCCTCAATGGTCACGTTGTTCGAAACGACGACGCCCGGCTTGATCTCTTCCAGCAGCCAGTCCTGCGGACCGCCGCTAACGTGTCCCGTGTCCGTCTGTCCTGTGGCGTAGCCGAGCCGCAGCGCAACCTGAACCCGCGCCTCACCCTGAAACAGTCCCGCCGTGCCACCGTTTCCGACGACCAGAAACTTCCCGTTCCATGCGGCCGAATCCGGCAATCGGAAACGAAACTTGATTCGACTCCTGCCGTCGTCAGCGTTGGCGATTTCGCCTTCCACCTGACAGTACGTTCCGGGTTCGTCTTGAGATTCAGCACTCGTCAGCGTCACACCGTAAGGAGAGTCTGCGGCGATCAGCTCGAATGCCGCCGTCTCGCAAACGTACGCCCGCGCGCAGAAAGGAACGAAGAGAAGAAAAGCTAAGTGAGCCGAATAACGATGCATCGATCTCAAAGCTCTCGTCATCGCGGTAACACTTGAGTTATCTCAGGCCGGATTCCTTTCAGATGCTCGTCAAAGAACGCCATGTAGACTTCGAACACCTGCTCCTGGATCTCGTCAGGTTCGAACGGGTCGTCCCCGCGTCGCCGCAATAAAGAGTATCCATGTTGCGGATGCTTGAACGACGCGTAGGTCACATCTTTACCCGCCTCATCGATCCACTCGTACAACAGTTCAAAAATGCCTTGCAGGTGATCGTCATCACGACCCAATATCAGCAGCGGGGTATTTATCCGACGGATTCGTTCCATCGCTCTATCTTTATTGGCCAGACTCCTCGCCACCTCGATGTCCTGCAGCTGTACCTCTCGACCCGCCTCATCTCGAGGTGCGCGGGTCATGTCGAGAGCCAGATACTCGTGGGCCGCAGGCTCGCTGGGAACGCCGGCCCCGAAGTCGATGAGCGCTGATCCCTTGAGAATCATCTCGCCACTGTGGCTACTACCGAGCGAACCGATAGCGGTCGCATCGGTGAAAGGCAGCGCCTTCGCGTGCTCGACTATGGAAATGTAATCTTCGGAATCTAACGTCGGGATCGACCGAAGCGCGCGGCTCCCACCACTGATGTCATCGAAGAGAAGCTCGGACCGTCCGATTTCGTTGTAGATGAGCGGTATTTCGTTTCGATAATTTACGAAGGCCGCTGCGTAGCCCCGTTCCAACAGGCGATCCTTCAGTCCTTCGTAAATATACATGCCGCTTTCGATCTTCGTGATGCCGTCACGGCCCTCGCCGGAGCCGATCAGGATCATCGGGAAAGGTCCGTCGCCTTCAGGCTTACGGATGCCCATGGGGACATAGATCTGGTCCCGGGTCTGGACCAGGTGTAGGTCCCAGCTCGTTCCCGACTGTGGGATTGTCTTACTGACCACGACATACGGCGCATCCGCTTGGGCGATCTGGGGCGCGTAGCCCGTACCCTGTTGCGCATCGGCCGCGATCATCACGCCAAGCGCTGCCATCGGTGCCATACCGACAGCGATCCACATTGAAATTCTTGGTCTGTTCATCGGGTTCTCCTAGATTGTTCTGTCGCCCACGCTCAACACTTAGGCGCTGAGACTCGAAGTGTGGACTTTGGGGCACATTCTACGGCTGAGCTCTCTGCATCACTAGCATCAAGCCGATAATTCCCGGCGCGACCTGCAGAGTACCGATGGAGACATCGGCAAACTCGTACCACGGCTGGGCGCGCATATCACCCGTCGCATTCATCCAGCTCTGCATCGGGGAATCCCCGTAG
>JAZFYK010000036.1:0-2326 GCA_036443505.1 Gammaproteobacteria bacterium
GAGATGGTCCGGTCGGCAAATTCGATGACAGCACCGTCGCTTTCCCTGGAGATTTTCACTTCGTCCGGAGAGGCTTGTCGGGGCTTCTTGATGCGCATGAGGTTGCTCCCTGCCGACTACGGATAGACCTTCCACGCCTCGACCAGAACCCACTTCTTTCCGGTTTCTCGCACGGCTCCGGATATTGTCCAGCCGACCCGACACAGCTTTGTGGCCCGCGAAGGCAGCGAGATCGGGCCCAACAGCCGGCCGTCGTCGCAGCCTTTGAGCCATATCTTGCCGGATTCCACGCGCTCGATCTCGAACCGGTCTTCGATGTCCGTGTCGTCCGGAATATACTTGTTCGACGTGAGCTCGTAGAGCAAGGCCGATAGCTTCTCGGCCATTGGGAGATCGCGCGCCGCGTCGGTTCCGCGCTCCACGGTGTCCTCGGCTTGTTCAGCGGTCGCATAGCCCTTGTCCGCCAGCCACTTCGCAAGTTTCTTGGTGACGGTACCCGAGGCGCGCAGCAAATCTTGGCCGGCCATGACCTTGCTCACCATGAAGTAGTTCAGGAACTCTCCTATATTCGGCAGAATGTGCTCCGGTCCGAAAAACTCGCAGAACTCTCGGTGCTCATCGCCTTCGGCGTTGAACAATTCTTCCCATAGTTCGTACTCACCCTCGTCCAGCGAATTGGCCGCGTATCGGTTCAAGCTGTGCTGAAGCAGTTCGATCACATCTGCGTAAAGGCCGTAGGTCTTCGCGGCGAGGCGAGCCTTTTCGTCAGCGAGATACGCGGCAAGTACTTCCGAGATCGTCGGGCCGGCAACTGTGGGAGCCTCGTCGCCAGTCGTATTGTCTCGCACTGTACTTTGCACGATTCCCTCCCATCAATTCGCTTCGCGCTCACTCTTGGTCCGTACCGAATGTGGACAACATCAAGTGTCTGTCCGTCACCCTTTGAGTCATCACCGGCAAGAGGCCTGAGGGGCGTTCCTGGCGGCTTCGCCCACTTCGGTGTCCGCGTCGGTAGTCAGACGCTGCAGCGCGGCCATCTTGCGAGGGTCGTCACGGTCAGAGAGCGCCTCGGCTGCCACCCGCCGAATCGCCGGGCACGGGTCATCAACCAGTCGTAACAGCCAAGTCACCGCGGCCCTTCCATCCAATCCCGCGAGCGCCTCCGCTATGACACAACGAACGTTCTCGTCCGAAACACGTTCGACCAGGCGCCCAAGACAAACCGCGGTCTCCTCGTCCGACACCGGAACGAGAGCGTCGATGATCGTGGGAATGTCGTCGATAGCCGCCGTTTGGAGACGAGACTCGAGCATCTTCTTGACCGGCCGATGCCCGAGGTTGCCAAGCGCGATGAGCGCGGCATCGATGACCTCGGCGCGAGTGTCGTTGCAGAGCTCCAACAAACGCTCGATGTTGCTGCGCGTTCCGATGACTGCCGCGAGAGTGCAGGCCGCCACGCGCACCTCAGCTTCGTCATGGTCGAGGTGAGGGCGAAGCAGCACCGTAGCCGGTCGATGACGCACCGACGCAAAATAACGCAGCGCCGCCGCCACTGACGCATGTCCCAAGGCGCCGTGTTCTACAAGACGCATTATTGCAGGCGCAGAATCGGCTGCGCCGACCGCGTTCAGCGCCTTCAGCGCGGCGACCACCTCGGGCACGGCCCGCGATCGATCGAAGCCGGCGTGGCGGCGGCACACGCGCACCAATAATGGAGCGGCTGTCGCTTCGCGGCGTCGCTCCACTTCTGCAATGAGGGCCACGAGATCACGGCTATCGCCCGTTGGGTCGTCAAATCGCGTTTCGAGAGCGCCGAGCAGGACCTCCCGCGTCATCGCCGCAACATCCTGGGGCTCGGTCCTGGCCGGCTGCAGCGCGTCGCAAGGCCGCCCCTCGTAACCCACGGTCGCGGCAATTGTGCCATCCCGTTCGCTCCACGCAAACAGATCGAGTTGCGAAGAGCGGAAGCTTTTTCGACCTTCCCTCATTCGAGCCTCCGAGCCTCAATTCTACCCGAATCTCAGGGAGAAGGCAGTACGACGATTTGGACATCCACTACGTTCAGCCATCCCCTCCTGAAAAGCGACGGCACACCGCACCGCATCGACAACGCTGGCGAATTCGGCCAGGAGGCCGTCGCCCGTCGTCTTCACGACCCTTCCCCGGTGCTCGGCGATGCAGGGCTCGATCAGCTCGCTAAGGTGGGCGGTGAGCGTGGCCAGCGTGCCTTCCTCGTCCCGGCCCATCAGTCGGGAGTAACCCGCAACATCGGCGGCGAGGATGGCAGCGAGACGGCGTTGGACGGCCACAGCGCGTCACTCCGGCA
>JAZFYK010000037.1:0-2447 GCA_036443505.1 Gammaproteobacteria bacterium
CCTTCGAGGCCGCGACCGACTGGCACCAGCGCCGGCCCGATCTCTCGGCGCTTTTGGGCGCCTGAGGCCGGCGGCGGCTCTTTTCCCGGCGGCCGGCGGCTTGCGTCCGGTAGCGGTAAGCGAAAATTCGGTTATCGCCGATACGACAGTGTCCGCTTTATAGATCAAGCCGCTCGCCAACGCGACGGGCCGTAAAAGTCGGCCCTCAACCAGATTCTGACATTTGGGGCTGTACCGGCACGCATGGTATCCTCCAGCAACTGCCGCTACGCTTCGGAGGCAGGGAGGATTCGGATGGAGCGTCGTCTCGCCGCCATTCTGGTAGCTGACGTAGTTGGCTACTCGCGGCTCGTCAGGGCTGATGAGGAGGGCACGATCGAAGCTCTCAAAGCGCTACGCAGCGACCTCATCGATCCTAAGATCGCCAAACACAATGGCCGGATCGTCAAGCTCATGGGCGACGGGATGCTGGCCGAGTTTCCCAGCGTCGTCGACGCTGTGCGTGCTGCAGCGGAAATCCAGCAAGCGGCGGCCGAGCGCGTTGTGAACCGACCCGCCGACAAGCGGATCGAGTTCCGTATAGGCGTCAACCTGGGCGACGTGGTGATCGACGGCGACGACATCCATGGTGATGGAGTCAATGTCGCCGCACGGCTGGAAGCTCTGGCCGAGCCCGGCGGCTTATGCATCTCGTCAGCTGTGTATGAACAGGTGCGCGATCGAATCAAACTACCGTTTCAGGATATGGGCGAGCAGGGATTCAAGAACATCGACAGGCCCGTGCGTGTGTGGCGATTGGCGGCTACCTCCGAGCAGCCGCCGAGCAGGGACACGGTCGAGGCGGAGCCGTTGCCCCTTCCGGACAAGCCCTCTATCGCGGTCCTGCCCTTCGACAATATGAGCCTCGACTCGGATCAGGGGTTCTTCGCCGACGGTATCGCCGAGGACATTATCACGGAGCTCTCCAAGTTTCGCTCGCTATTCGTCATCGCGCGCAATTCGTCGTTCTCGTTCAGGGGGCGGGCGATCAACGTTAAGGAGCTGAGCGAGAGGCTGGGCGTGCGCTACATCGTCGAGGGTAGTGTGCGCCGGGCAGGCAACCGGGTCCGCATCACCGCCCAACTCATCGATGCCGTCGCCGACGCACACCTCTGGGCGGAGCGCTACGACCGCGACCTAAACGACATTTTCGCGGTTCAGGACGAGGTGACCTTGGCCATCGTCACCGCGATCGAGCCGACATTGGGCAGCACCGAGCGCGAACGTGCCCACCGCAAACCGAGTGAGAGCCTCGGCGCCTGGGAATCCTATCAGCGCGGCCTGTGGCACGCGTACCGCTTCACGGCTACGGAAAACGCCGAGGCGCAGTCGCACTTTCGGCGCGCCATCGAGCGCGATCCAAACTTCGCGCCGGGTCACGCGGGTCTTGCCTATGCGCTCTTTTTGTCGGTCATGCTGGGCTTTGGCGGCGATGCCGAATCATCTGTCGCGGAGGCCAGCGAGGCCGCGCATAAAGCGATCATACTCGATCCAGAGGACGCGTTCGGACAAGCCACCGTCGGTCGGGTTCATCAGATGAAAGGCGAGCACGAAGCAGCGATATCGGCATACGAGAAAGCGCTTGCCCTTAGCCCGAACTTCGCGAGCGCGCACTACGGGCTGGGGATGACACTGATTTACAGTGGCCACCCTGAGGAGGGCTTGCCTGTGGTGGACGAGGCCATTCGGCTCAGCCCGCGCGACCCGATGCTGTGGGGTTTCCTAACCCTGAAGGGACTCGCCTTCCTCGCGATGGACCGCAACGAGGAGGCATTGAAGTGGATTCGCAAGGCTCTGCGACAATCGAATGCGGGCGTGCGGACGCACTTGTTTGAGGTCGTCGCGTTGGCGCACCTCGACCGTATCGAGGAGGCCCAGCAGGCGCTCCAGCGCGTTTACACGATCAAATCCGATTTCGACATCGATTTCGTGCGCGCCACCGCCAAGATGATGCACCCGTCGAGCGCTGAACGCTACATAAACGGGTTACGCAAGGCGGGGCTTTTGGAATAAGCATTCCGCTTCAGCTAGCCTGAATGTTGTCCGAATAATTACTCCGGGCCAGGCACCTAGCGCTTGGCGAGCAGGTCGGCGAAGCCGTAAGTGCCGTGGCTCAGGAAGGCGTTGGCGTGGGTGTAGAGGAATTGGACGCCCCGGTCGCGGTAGCGGCCGACGTTTTCACGGTCGACCAGGATGCCGGCGGCCTTGCCGGCTTCGCGGATCTTGGCGATGGTCTGGTCGATCGCCGCCTGCACTTCGGGGCGCCGGTAGTCGCCCTCGAAGCCCAGGCTCTTGGCCAGATCGACCGGCCCGATCATGTAGACGTCGATGCCGTCGACGCCCAGGAACCCGGCCAGATCGTCGAGCGCGGCGCGGCTCTCGATCTGGACCACGAGGAGTTTTTCATG
>JAZFYK010000038.1:0-6212 GCA_036443505.1 Gammaproteobacteria bacterium
GCGATATAGGCCACGACGGGTTTCGTCACGTCGCTCGCGATGAACTCGGCGGCCGCCTCTTCGTCGGAGCCGCCGATCTCCCCCACGAGGATGACGCCGCGAGTATCGGGATCCGCTTCGAACAGCGCCAGGCAATCGATGAAGCTCATTCCCCGTAGTGGGTCGCCGCCGATACCGATAGACGTGGTCTGGCCCAGCCCTTCATTCGTCGTCTGCCACACGGCTTCGTAGGTCAGCGTCCCGGAGCGGGAGATGATCCCGACCGAGCCCGGCGCGTGAATGAACCCGGGCATGATGCCGATCTTGCAGGCGCCCGGTGTGATGATCCCCGGGCAGTTCGGTCCGATGAGCCGGCAATCCTGGCCGGCCAGCACGGCCTTGACCCGGACCATGTCCAGAACGGGTACGCCCTCGGTAATGCACACGATCAATTCCACCCCGGCATCGGCGGCTTCGAGGATCGCATCGGCGGCAAACGGTGCGGGCACGTAGATCATGCTGACGGTGGCTTGAGTCTCTCGCACGGCGTCGCGGACGGTGTCGTAAACCGGTAACCCCAGGTGCTCTGCGCCGCCACGGCCGGGGGTCACGCCGACCACGACCTGCGTGCCGTACTCCAGGCACTGCTGCGTGTGGAACGTGCCCTGCCGCCCCGTGAGCCCCTGGCACAGAACCTTCGTGTCGCTGCCGACCAGAATACTCATGCGACCGCGTCCTCGTCCTTGGCCAGCGCGATAATCTTGACCGCGGCATCGGTCAGATCGTTCGCGGTCAGAATCCCCAGGTCGCTAGCGGCGAGCAGCTGCCGGCCCTTTTTCACATTCGTGCCCTCGAGGCGCACGACGACCGGCGGCTTGACGTCAACCTCGCGGACAGCCGCAATGATCCCCTCCGCGATCAGATCGCAGCGCACGATGCCACCGAAGATATTGACGAGAATGGCCTCGACGTTGTCGTTGGCAAGAATAATCTTGAAGGCTGCCGTGACACGCTCGGCCGTGGCGCCACCACCCACATCGAGAAAATTGGCCGGCTCGCCACCGTGAAGCTTGATCAAGTCCATCGTGGCCATAGCCAGGCCTGCGCCGTTGACCATGCAGGCGATGTTGCCATTCAGGGACACGTAACTCAGGTCGTGTGCCCGAGCCGCGCGTTCCTTGTCATCTTCTTGCGCTTCATCCCGCAGGGCCTCCAACGACTCCTGGCGGAACAACGCGTTTTCTTCGACGTTGATCTTGGCATCGAGCGCGACCACGTTACCCGCGCCCGTCACGATCAGTGGATTGATCTCCACCAAACTCGCATCACATGCATGAAACAACCTGACCAGCTTGCCGAGGATGTCGCTGAGCTCCCGTTGCTGGGGTATGGTCAGCCCCAGGCCGAAACCTAGAGACCGCGCCTGGTACTCGGAGAGGCCTGCTGCTGGATGCAACGCGGCCGTTAGAATCTGCTCCGGGGTCTCCACGGCCACAGCCTCTATATCCACACCACCCGCCGCGGACGCCATGATCACCACGCGCTCGGAATCCCGGTCTACCAATAGACTCAGATAGAGTTCTCGCTCTATCGTAGCACCCGCCTCGACGTAGACCGTGTCGATGGGCAACCCCTCGGGGCCGCTCTGATGCGTGACCAGTTGCGTCCCGAGCAGTGCCTCTGCGTGGTCGCCGACCTCCGCAACGGTGCGGGCCAGACGGATGCCCCCGGCCTTACCACGCCCGCCGGCGTGCACCTGCGCCTTGACGACCCACAGCTCCCCGCCGAGTGCCTCAGCCGCGGCGATCGCCTCTGTGGGAGTAGCGGCCACACGGCCTTCGGGCACGGGAATGCCGAATTTGGCGAATAATCCCTTGGCTTGGTATTCGTGGAGATTCAAACGGGATCTCGGGAGTGAAGGCGGCGTATTGTCTATGAAAGGGATAGGCTTCGCAAAGTGAAGTACGTCCCCTAGGCGTCGCGCTCGATCGGGTAGAATCCCCAGCAGATGTCCGCCGTAGATGCCACGCCAACTATCCGGCTCAGACCGAGCCGGATCACGACATCCGTATCCGACTCGGAGGAATTCGCCTGGCGGGTACTGATCCTGCTCAATGTATTCCGCCTCACGCTCGGGAGCCTGTTGCTCGCCGTTTTTCTCGCCGTCACCGACCCGCGCATCATCGGCGGCACGAATCCGACGCTCGCCTGGGGCGCGCTCGTGACGATGCTCACGTTCGGCGTCGTGGAGATCGCGCTGTTGCGATTCCGCAGCCTTTCGTCCGGCGTTCAGGTCTACGCGCAGCTGGCAGTGGATCTCACGGTGACGACCGCACTGATGCACGCCAGCGGCGGCGTGCCGAGTGGCGTGGGCGGGCTGCTCGTCATCTCGGTCGGCGCGCTCGCGTTGCTCGTGACTGGCCGACACGCCTTCTTCTTCGCCGCGGTCGCGGCACTGACCATACTCGGTGAGCAAACGCTGTCGCAGCTGCAAGGCGTCACGGATACGGCAGCGTACGCGCCGGCCGGCATCCTCGGCGCCGTCATCTTTGTCATCGCGATCGTCGTCCAGCTGTTGCGATCTCGGATGCTGGAGACGGAAGCGCTGGCCGAACAACGCGGCGTGGACCTGAAGAGCCTCGGCGACCTCAACCAGTACATCGTGCAGCACTTGCGCGAGAGTATCGTCGTGGTCGATGGTGACGACCGGCTCCGACTCATCAATGAATCGGCGGCCACACAGCTCGGCGCGGCCAGCGGTATCGCGACCCAACCACTGAGCGAGGTCTCCCCCGAACTCGCGGACCGGCTGGCGGCTTGGCGGCGCGGAGGCAGAGCACCGGGTGAACCGCCGTTGGACATAGGCTCGGCCGACGGCGCGACGACGATCATCCCCCACTTCGCGCCGATGGGATCGGAGCGTTCGGGCGGCACACTGATTTTTCTCGAAGACACCTCCCTGCTTGCGGAGCGAGTCCAGCAGTCCAAGCTGGCTTCACTCGGCCGACTCTCCGCCAGCATCGCTCACGAGATTCGAAATCCAGTCGGGGCGATGAGTCACGCGGGCCAGTTGCTGGCGGAATCACCCGATCTTGGGCCTGAAGAAGAGCGGCTGACCGATATCATCCGCGTCAACGGCACCCGGGTGAGCCAGATTGTCGAGAGTGTTCTGGCGCTCTCTCGCCGAGATAAGACCAAGCCGGAGCGTTTGCAGATCAAACCGTGGATCGAGGAATTCGTCGAGGAGTTCATACAGACCCTGGAGCTGACCGAAGATGCCGTAGCCGTACTCGACTCCGTCGCCGATACTGAAGTGCGCATGGACCTGACGCATCTGCACCAGATCGTCTGGAACCTCTGCGACAACGCGGTCAAGTACGCCAGTGCCTCCGCCGATGAGTGTGTGGTCGAATTAAACTACGGGCGGCTCGAGCTATCCGGCAGACCGTATCTCGAGATAGCGGATCGTGGTCCCGGTATCGACCCCAGGAGAATCGAGGAAGTCTTCGAGCCGTTCTACACCGGCGTAGACGGCGGTACCGGGCTCGGGCTATTCATATCGCGGGAGCTGTGTGAGTATAACGGTGCGACGCTACGCTATAAGCCACGTGACGGTGGCGGCAGCGTGTTTCGTGTAGTTTTCGCCGATCCGACTCGCTGGCAATGAGTATCTAGTGGTCCAACAAGGCTATATTGATGGGCCACTAGCCCGCAGATCGCGATGAAACCCACCGCATTAGTCGTCGACGACGAGCCCGACCAGTGTGAACTGCTGTCCATCACGCTCGAGCGGATGGATATCGCGACGCACACCTGCAACGACGTCTCAAGCGCGAAACTCGCGCTCGCCAAGCAGGCGTACGATGTCTGCCTGACAGACATGCGGCTGCCGGACGGCGACGGGCTCGAACTCGTCGAATGGATGCAGCAGGAGGTGCCAGAAACGCCCGTGGCGGTTATTACGGCTCACGGCAGCGTCGAGACGGCGGTCAAAGCGCTCAAGATAGGCGCCTTCGACTTCGTCTCCAAGCCGCTGGACCTCAACGATCTGCGCAAACTCGTGACCGCCGCGCTGAAACTCAAGAGCGTCGCGCAGCCCAAGGATTCGAGCGGTCCCGGCCTGGCCGGGGCTTCGCCCGCGATAGAACATCTCCGGACGCTGATCGCCAAGGTCGCCCGCAGCCAGGCACCCGTGTATATCTCCGGCGAGTCCGGCACGGGCAAGGAACTCGTCGCGAGGATGGTGCATGACGCAGGGCCGCGAAGCGACGGCCCGTTCGTGCCTATCAACTGTGGAGCGATCCCGACTGAGCTAATGGAGAGTGAGCTCTTTGGGCACCAGAAGGGTAGTTTTACCGGCGCTGTCAGCGACAAGATCGGTCTCATACAAACAGCTGAAGGCGGCACGTTATTTCTCGACGAAGTCGCGGATCTGCCGCTCCACATGCAGGTAAAGCTGTTGCGAGTGATCCAGGAAAAGAAGATACGCCCCGTCGGCCAGCCCAAGGAACTGCCCGTCGATGTACGTGTCCTGAGCGCGACGCACAGGAACCTCGAAGAGCTCGTCGCCGAGGGCAGCTTTCGCGAAGACCTCTACTACCGAATTAACGTCATAGAACTCCACGTGCCGGCGTTACGGGATCGTGGCGACGATGTATTGATCCTGGCCCGAGAGATGCTCGAGCGGCTTGCTAGGGATCGTGATCGACCCGTGTCGGCGCTCACACCCGCTGCGGAATCGGCGCTTAAATCCTATCGGTTCCACGGCAACGTTCGGGAACTCGAGAATATCCTGGAGCGAGCGCTGACCCTGTCATCCGGGGATGAGATCGACGTCGATGATATCCAGCTGCGCCCCATGACCGACGGCGACGTCCCGAGCGTCGCGGACGACGCACCGCTTGGGGCCCAGCTCGAAGGCATGGAACGCGACGCGATCGTGAACGCCCTCGAACAGACCCGTTATAACAAGACCGCAGCGGCCAAACTTCTCGGCATCAGCTTTCGGAAGCTGCGTTATCGGATCAAGAAGTTCGGCATCGACTAGATCACCCGCCCGGGTGACAAAAATGGTCAGTTTGTGCCGCCAAAGCGCTTCTCAGGCTCGTTCTGGGTCGAGCAATATGTTCAACGCGAATGACACAGACGCCGAGGCGGACGCTTAAGAAACTGATTTCATTATATTTTCAATATTTCGCCCCGAACTTGGCACACCCCTTGCAGCAATAACCGTACAGGCACTTCGACGCCGTCACTTTTTATTGCACATCGTTTAAGGAGTATTTCAATGAACAAGCTTCAAAAGGGTTTTACCCTCATCGAGTTAATGATTGTGGTCGCAATCATCGGCATCCTGGCCGCGATTGCCATACCCGCTTATCAGGACTACACGATTCGTGCCCAGGTCTCTGAAGGCATGAGCCTGGCCGCTGCCGCGAAGGCCGCCGTGGCCGAATCCTTCCTGAACACGGGCGTGCCGCCAGCGACCCGTCTAATTGCCGGCATGACCGCAACGGCGACCGACACACAGGGCAAGTATGTCGCCAGCGTGGGGGTTGCAGTCGGCAATATTCTCATCACCTACGGTAACCAAGCCAACGCGCAGATCGCCGCAGAGACCCTCGGCCTGTCGCCCTACGAGAGCGGCGACCTGTCGGTCGTCTGGAAGTGCGGCGCCGCCGCTGCCCCGGCCGGCTTGTCTCCGATGGGCACCTCCGTTACAACCCCTGCGACCGTGGACAACGGCACGCTGGGGGACACTGCTGCGTTCAACCGGTACCTGCCGTCTGCTTGCCGTCCGTAGTAGCCGCTAGGTACACGCTTGGGCTGATCTGAAGCTCAAGCGAACCTGATACGACTGAGGCCCCCGCATTGCGGGGGCCTCTTTCGTTGCGGGACCGGAAGCGGGAGGTGTGTCGTTGAGCAAAGAATCGCGACGAGGCCGTCGCTCCCACCATGGGCTGGGCAAGAACGGGCGCCCGGACATGAGGAGCAGCGTAAATCTCTGTCATAAAAGGAGAACTACGTCGTTGACGCGCTCCAGGCCTGCGTTGAAAGTAACGGCTTACTGTCAAAAGGACGCGGGTGCCGCGTGCCCCGGCTAGATAGAGAGATATGGTAGCGACCGCCGCATCCCGAGTTCCCCTGACCGGACTACCGAAGCGTCTGCTCCAGGACGGTGTCGTCGATCAGAACACCCTCGTGGAGGCATTGGCTGCGGTCAAGAAGAGCAA
>JAZFYK010000039.1:0-4384 GCA_036443505.1 Gammaproteobacteria bacterium
TTTGTTCGTGCCAGCGAAATAAATAGCGAGTGAAAGTCCGAGCAGTTGCCGTAGCGTTCATTGCAGGCCCAGAAGGTGACGCCGTTGCCCCAGCCCGTGCCGACCTTCTTGTACGTGATATTGTCTATTACCCAGTCGTAGATACTCCTGGCTACGGCTACGTTGTCGTTCGGACGCGTCGCAATGGATTGGCTCTCTATCTCCGCAAGGATAGGATCTAGAATCGGATGATCCACGATGACCCGGGCGTTCGCGGTCAGGTATTTCGCCAGGTTTGCCCGGTCGGGGTCCGCCACCGCCGCGCCGGCCGGATCGGCTCGATCAGCGCGGCGAATCACTTCGTAGCGTGCCTCGATCTCGATGGGCTTGCCGTACGCTTCGGGCAGGACGGCATGCCAGTAACGATTGCCATACTCAGACTCGGTCTCTACCGTGCCAACGAGTGCATCACGACCGTCGGCGGTGGCAGATGTGATCGACCAGGCGCTCAGTGACTGCTGCTCGTTCTCCATCGGTAGTGGCAAGAAGATATGGACGGGGCCTTGCCCGGCAGCGATGCCGGATATCGTCGTCGCGTATATAAACTCGAAGGATCTCGTTGCGGATCGTTCGTCGACCTCGGCGGCGTTCAATTGACCGTGAAGCGCGAGAGCCGTCATGAGCGTAAAGCCGGGTATGACGATATTTTTCATCGTTGCTGTTGTGATCGTGGTGGCCCGGGTTATTCGGACTCTCGTCGAGACTGGAAGTTCACCCGCGACGGATTATACCCAGAATGCCGGGAAGAGACTCCGGGCGAACGCAGTGAGCTGGACCGCTACTCAGTCCTTCTTGAGCCAGTCGAAGAGTCGGCTGAAGCGGCCGCCTTCGCTCTTCGTCTTTTCGTACGGATAGGTAGTGATCGTGGTTGTCGTGCCGAAGGCCCCCGGCTCGCCGGGCGGCGTATCCAAGATTCCCATCTTCTGTAATTTCCTTATTTTTCGAGTCACCGTGTCGGCGCCGTCATCCATGTCGTCGTCGTCCGGATCGAACTTGGTATCGCTGCCCATGTCATGACCTCGGGAGGCGGGTTGAGACAGGCAGCATGACCTATCTCCCAGCCCGGGTCTGTGATCGGCCTCTCCATTCGGCTGGCGCCTGGGCGGGTCACCACTGCGGCTCGGCGCGTCGAGTGTTAGACTCCCCGGCCTAGTCGTGTCAGACATCGCTCCAGTTCTCGACTTTCTTTCGTGCCGCACGCCTCGGGCGTGGATCGATCGGGCGACGGAAGACATCCCGACGTTACTTCTCGATCACGCGTCCCTGGAGCTTAAAGCCGCACAACAGGCACTGACGCTCATGAACCGATATGCCGGGCGACCTGAGTTGCTCAACAAGATGTCGCGTCTCGCGCGCGAGGAGCTTCGTCATTTCGAGCAGGTCATGGCAATACTCAAGAAGAGAGACATTACATATCGGCCATTGTCTGCGTCACGTTACAGCGCGGGGTTGCACGGATGTATTCGCGACACAGAGCCCGATCGGTTGGTCGATACGTTGATCGTCGGCGCGATTATCGAGGCCCGCTCGTGCGAGCGGTTCTATAGCCTGTTGCCGTATCTCGAAGACCGTGAACAGGAATTGGCCAGGTTTTACGAGTCGCTTCTCGAGTCGGAGGCACGGCACTTCGCCGACTATCTCGGCTTGGCGGATCAAGCCGCCGGCGACTCGATCGCGGAACGTCCGAACGACTTGTTGGCGGTAGAGGCCGAACTGATCCACGCGCCTGATAAAGAGTTACGCTTTCACAGCGGCGTGCCAGACTAAGCGCGTTTCGACCCCGACTTTCGGCGGCGGTAAGATGAGTCCGTGCAGGCAAAACACTAGCCGCGTCGTGCGGGAGTCTGCGCCAATGCGGTGCCGGCCAGAACGATGGCCCCGGCGGCGAGGAGTGGTAGCGTGATCGCTTCGCCGAGCAGGATTCCTGCGAAGACGAACGTCACGACCGGCTGACCGAGTTGCCACGAGCTCATGCGCGTGATGCCACCATGGCCGAGCGCCCAGAACCAGGCGGCATAGGCCGTGATGGAGCCGAGGAAAGCCAGGTAGCCCATCGACAGCCAGCCTGTGCTCGTGACCGCAACCCAATCGGTCCGTGGGGCGAGAAGCGCGACGACGGGGGTCGTTAGGACCGCCGCTATCGCCAGGCCCCAGAACGTGGTCGCCCACGTGCCGATGACAGGCGAGATCTTGGCGCCCGTGACATACCCGAGCGCGCAGACGATCGCGCCGGCAAGAATGATCAGGTCGCCGGCGACACTCGCCGCGTCACCATCAGGCGTGCCGCCGCCTCGGTAAAAGATCAAAAATACCGTGCCGGCGCCCGCGATCGAGATTCCGGCCCACCAGGCCAGGTGAGGCCACGCTCGGTCGAAGATCGAGGCGATGAATCCTGTGAAGATCGGGATGATCGCGATGATCAACGCGGCGTGATTGGCCGTCGTGAGGCCAATACCGACGCTGAGTAGCGTCGGCCACACCGCGAAGCTCGTGATACCGGACACGATCAATAGACTTCGTTGGCGTCCGCGAGCCGGGAAAGGGAGGCCGAGGGCCAGTGCAACAGCGAGTGCGACCGGGCCTGCCAGCACGGCGCGCAGCATGCCGACGGTCGCGGGGTCGATCGTCGCGACCGCAAACTTCATTGCGATCGGCGTTCCGGCCCAGAGCAGGAGAGCGCCCGCCGCCGCGGCGTAGACGGTTACGATATTTTGGCTACTGGCGTGTCCAGGCACTTGCGATCCTCGGCCGTTGTCAATCGGAGGCCATTCGAATTGCGGATTCGGGCCGTCCATCTATACTACGGCTCAAGTGATGCAGCGCCGCGCTACTCCGGACTGCACGAACGTCTGCGGCGAGTTGGAGCGCGCGACACACGGAGATAATAATGAGAGCTAGCCCGATTGTCCTCCTCGTTCTTCTCTGGCTGCCCAACATGACACTGGCTCACCATAGCGTCTCCGCGCAATTCGATCGGAGCAACACGATCGAGATAGAGGGCGTGGTCACGCGCGTGAACTGGCAGAACCCTCATGTGCGTTTTACGATCAGCGCGTCCGATGAGAGCGGCGAAGCGGCGCTCTGGATCATCGAGTCGACCTCCGTGAGTACGCTACGTCGCATGGACATTGCGGCGGAACTCGTGGCCGTGGGGGATCGCGTCAGAATCGCCGGCAACCCCTCCTGGAGCGAATCGCAAGAGATCTATGTCAATAACCTGCTGCTGCCGGACGGGCAGGAGGTCGTGATGTCAGCCAGGGCGGCGCCACGCTGGTCCGATCGAACGCTCGGCACGACCGGACCGGGGTTCGTGACCAGCGGAGGCGTCTCGGATCCGTCGCGGGGACTCTTCAGAGTCTGGAGCACGCCTTTCGGGGTTCCGATTTTGTTCCCCGAGAACGTCGACTCCGACTTCGACTTCGGCCGCTATCCTCTGACGGCTGCCGCACTGTCGAGCCTCGAGACATGGGATCAGGTCACGGACAGCCCAACGTTGAACTGCGCCGTGAAAGGCATGCCGACGATCATGGAACAGCCGTTTCCGATGGAGTTCGTCGATGCCGGAGACGAAATTCTATTGCGCCTGGAAGAGTACGACCTCGTCCGGACGATCCATATGACGCCCGCTGCCGCGCCGGCGGATGAGGCGGCCTCCCTGCTCGGCGTCTCGGTTGGGCACTGGGAAGACCGCGCGCTGGTGGTGTCGACCGACCGAATTTTGTGGCCGTATTTCGATACCGTCGGTCTCCCGCAGAGCGAGGCCGTTCGAGTCGTCGAAGTATTTACACCGAGTGCGGATGGCGACCGCCTGGATTATGAGCTGACCGTGACCGATCCGGCGACGTTTACCGAGCCTGTGACGCTAGGCAAGCACTGGGTGTGGGTCCCTGGCGTGGAAGTCGGAGTCTACGATTGCGTTGTGGATGGATCGTAAACCGTGAAACTTTTTTCTATCTTTGTCGATCCGCGCAGACGTCTGCTCACGCAGCTTACGATCTACTACGGCTTGCTGGGCTTGTTCGTGTGGGGGCTAGGCCGCTGGTTACCCAGGATCTCTGGGTATTTGTACTCCTGGGAGCAAAGAGATCCGGATGTAGGTTTCGATGAAATTTTGGAATCCGTCGGCGAGACAGCCTTCCGCTCGCTAGAGGCCGACGCCGCATCCGCTTTATTCGTGACGATTATTGGTGCTTTGGTGCTGATGATCCCGGTCAGTTGGGTCTATATGGGCACACGGCGACGCAGAGGGCTCGATCAGTCGATGATCGAGAGCCTGTTGATGTTGCCGGTCGCGGTTGCGGGCGTGGTAGTCATTGTTCAAGACAGCATCCCGCTGGCATTCAGC
>JAZFYK010000040.1:0-4476 GCA_036443505.1 Gammaproteobacteria bacterium
AGCGTATCCTCAGGAGCCCCAGTTAATGGCAAGCAGTTATCTTCTCACTTCGGAGTCGGTATCGGAGGGACACCCCGACAAAATGTGCGACCAGATCTCCGACGCCATACTCGACGCCGCTATCAAGGACGATCCCTCGGCGCGTGTGGCTTGTGAGACACTCACGAAGACCGGCCTGGTGCTGGTGGCTGGAGAGATCAGTACGACGGCGCACGTGGACGTCGAAAAGGTCGTGCGCCAGGTGGTTCTGGATATCGGCTACGATAACTCGGACGTCGGCTTCAACGGCAGCAGCTGCAGAGTCATCAACGAACTGGGCGAGCAGTCGTCGGATATCGCCCAGGGCGTAGATCGCACCGCACCGGAGGAGCAGGGGGCGGGCGACCAGGGCTTGATGTTCGGCTACGCGAGTAATGAGACCGACACGCTCATGCCGGCCCCGATCATGTACGCGCATCGACTCGTGGAGCGGCAGGCGGAAGTCAGGAAGTCGGGAGAGCTCTCATGGCTGCGCCCCGATGCCAAGAGCCAGGTGACATTCCGCTACGAAAACCAGCGGCCCGTGGCGGTGGACGCCGTCGTGTTATCGACCCAGCACGATCCGGACATCTCGCAGAACGACCTCAGGGAAGCCGTCATGGAGAGCATCATTAAGCCGGTGCTGCCCGAGAAGTGGCTGAGTGCAGAGACGAAGTACCACATCAATCCGACCGGTCGCTTCGTCATCGGTGGGCCCGTCGGAGACTGTGGCCTGACAGGGCGAAAGATAATTGTGGACACGTACGGTGGCATGGCCCGCCATGGTGGCGGCGCGTTTTCCGGGAAGGATCCCTCCAAGGTGGACCGCTCGGCAGCGTATGCTGCCCGCTATGTCGCCAAGAATATCGTCGCAGCTCGATTGGCGGATCGTTGTGAGATTCAAGTGTCCTATGCGATCGGCGTAGCGGAACCAACCTCCGTCATGGTCCATACGTTCGGCACCAACAAGGTCTCCGAGGATCTGATCAGCCGACTCGTGCAAGAGCACTTCGATCTAAGGCCCTATGGGATACTGCAGATGCTCGATCTGCTCCGACCGATCTATCGACAGACGGCGGCTTACGGGCACTTCGGGCGCACCGAACCCGACTTCACATGGGAAAACACTACGAAGGCAGAAGCGTTAAAAATAGACGCGGCCGCGTAGGCTCAGTCTATCCCGCCAGCGAGGATTCGTTATGTCTGCCCTGATCTGCGGCTCGATCGCCTATGACAATATTATGGTGTTCGAAGATTCGTTCAAGAATCACATCCTGCCGGATCAGATCCATATCCTGAACGTCTCGTTCATGGTTCCCGAGTTGCGCCGCGAGTTTGGTGGCTGCGCCATGAATATCGCGTACAACCTGAAGTTGCTCGGCCAGGACCCGTTGCCGATGGCGACGGCCGGCAAGGACTTCGCGCCGTATAGCCACTGGCTGGAGACTGTGGGCATTCGTCAAGATCACATTCGTGTCATCGACGATGTTTTTACGGCCCAGGCGTTTATCACCACGGATCTGGACGACAATCAGATAACGGCTTTCCATCCGGGCGCGATGAACGAGTCACATCTTAATCGTGTCAGCGACGCACAGGATGTCACCATCGGTATCGTCTCTCCCGATGGGCGTGATGGGATGTTGGAGCACGCAGCCCAATTCGCGGCGGCCGAGATACCGTTCATCTTCGATCCGGGTCAAGGACTACAGATGTTCGGTGGCGAGGAATTGCGTCAGTTCGTGGAACAGGCGGCGTGGGTCACAGTGAATGATTACGAGTGGCAGGTATTGAAGGAACGAACGGGATGGGATGTCGGTGATTTCAAGCAACGTGTGAAAGGCCTGATAGTGACCCGCGCCGCGGAAGGTTCCGTGATCTATACACCGGAGATGGACCTCGACATTCCGGCCGCCGAAGCCGTCGTCGTCAGCGACCCAACGGGTTGTGGCGATGCTTACCGGGCCGGGCTGCTGTTTGGCTTCATGGCCGACTACGACTGGCCTACCGTGGGCCGTGTCGCAAGTCTGATGGGCGCTATTAAGATAGAATGTCACGGAACCCAGAACCACCGCTTCACTCGAGAAGAATTTCAGGAGCGATTCGAGGCCAGTTTCGGTGAGCCTCTTACGGAGTAGCAGGTCATGACTGATCAGGTAGTAGCCATCGACTCGGCGAACAAGGACTACGTCGTTACCGATATCGGTCTCGCCGAGTTCGGTCGCAGAGAAATGGCGCTCGCAGAGCACGAGATGCCGGGGCTCATGACGACACGCGAAGAATTCGGGGCGAGCCAGCCGTTGCAAGGAGCTCGCATTGCCGGATCCTTGCACATGACCATCCAAACTGCGGTGCTGATCGAGACGCTCGAAGCCCTGGGCGCCGAGGTGCGCTGGGCGAGCTGCAATATTTTCTCGACTCAGGATCACGCCGCAGCCGCGATCGCGGCGAACGGCACGCCCGTCTTTGCCGTCAAGGGCGAGACGCTCGAGGAATACTGGGACTATGTCGACCGGATTTTCGCCTGGCCGGACGGCGAAGGCCCGAACATCATCCTCGACGATGGCGGTGACGCGACGTTGTTTGTCCATCTGGGTTACCGGGCCGAGGATGACGCGTCGGTCCTCGAGAAGACGCCCGAGACCGAGGAAGAGGGCGTGCTGCTCGCGCAACTAAAGAAGTCGTTGCAGCGTGACCCGGAACGTTTCCATCGGATGGTCGATGGCATCCGTGGCGTGACCGAAGAAACGACGACGGGCGTCCATCGACTCTATCAGATGCTGGAACGAGGCGAGTTGTTATTTCCTGCGATCAACGTCAACGACTCGGTGACCAAGTCGAAGTTCGATAACCTCTACGGTTGTCGCCATTCGCTTGTGGACGGGATCATGCGCGCCACCGATGTCATGCTCGCTGGCAAGGTAGCCATCGTTGCCGGCTACGGCGACGTCGGCAAAGGTTGTTGCCAGTCGCTGAGAGCCCAAGCTGCGCGCGTCATCGTCACGGAGATCGACCCGATCTGCGCACTGCAGGCTGCCATGGAAGGCTATGCTGTCATGACGATGGCCGAGGCGGTTGAGCTTGGTGATATATTCGTCACGACGACGGGTTGTCTGGACGTGATCACCGAAGCGCACATGAAGCGGATGAAGCACAACGCTATCGTCTGCAACATCGGCCACTTCGATAATGAGATCGAGGTCGACAAGATCCGCCGCTACGAGTGGGAGGAAATCAAGCCCCAGGTCCATAAGATCACGTTCCCGGACGGCAAGAGCATTATTCTCCTCGCCGAGGGGCGGCTCGTGAATCTGGGTTGCGCGACAGGTCATCCGAGCTTCGTGATGTCGAATAGTTTTACGAACCAAACGCTCGCTCAGATCGAGTTGTTCAATAATCCGGACCGGTATCCGTTGGGTGTGTATACGCTACCCAAGCACCTGGACGAGAAAGTCGCGCGACTGCATCTCGACAAGCTCGGCGTGCATCTGGAGGAACTCTCCGAGCGGCAGGCTGACTATCTGGGTATCGCGACCGAAGGTCCTTACAAGCCTAAGCACTACCGGTACTAGCCGATATCAACCCTCGTGTGCGCCATACACTCGCTGTGGGAGCGCGGGCCTTGTCGCGAGCCTCGGTTGACGACTCCGCTTGGCGGCGTCAATCAGTTGGTCCAGCGCCGTGTTGGCATGCGTCAGTGCTTTCGAGTCCGAGAATAATCGACGCGCGAAGTTGAAGCCGAGGCCGATACTGTGAAACTCGAACGCGAATTGCCGAGTGTCCAGTCCTTCGCGGAAGTTTCCCTCCGCGACCGCTTTCTGGCTCATCCTGCGGATGCGGTCCACCCAGGCTTCCTGTTGATCGACAAGGTAGTCGTGCACTTCGCCGGGCCGATCGGCGAACTCAATCGACGCCGACACTAACGGACAGCCGCCGGGACGTTCTTCCGCATAGAGCCACTGAAGCCAGTGGTGGAAAAGAGCACGCAGACGCGCCTCGCCGGTCCGCTCTTGTTGTGCGGGTATGAGCACCCTGCGGACAAACTCTTTTGCGGCGGCTTCGAGAACCGCTCGCTGCAGCGCTACCTTGGAGCCGAAATGCCCGAATAGGCCGCTCTTCGACATGCCCGTCGCACGGGCCAGGCGCGCGATGCTCATGCCATCGAGCCCGTGAACTCCTGCCATCGCAACGGCGTGGTTCAGGATAGTAGCCTGAGTTTGCGCACCCTTATTCATTATTAGAAGTATGCGAACGTTCGTACGATTTTAGCACGAGTCCGTCGGGGGCGCACCCGGATAGTTCTTGCGAGACTAAATCTCGCCTCGCCGTCCATGGCTCGGCTCGAATCGTGAGCTCGTCGCTTTAGGCCGTCCCTGGCACGCTCCTCGCCCACGACGCTCGCAAGAACTATCCGAGTGCGACCCCGAACAGTAAAAGCGGCGTTGCCCTGACTCGCCG